>JBFZAV010000175.1:0-3457 GCA_041308745.1 Candidatus Omnitrophota bacterium
CATGAGTATAGTTGCCCTGGTTTTCGGGGGCCTCTTTATAACTTTACACGAATGGTTTATGGGGTTATTCTAAGCAGTGTCAAAGTTTCAAGTTAAGTAAGAAGTGAGAAGTAGGAACTAAGAAGTATAATGTCATTCCGGAAATTGCCTATGGCAATTATCCGGAATCTCTTAATGAGGTGGCCTAATATGAATCTTGATAAAGCGATACGTAAAGTCCCGAATTTTCCAAAACAGGGAATACTTTTTTACGATGTTACAAGCATATTCACAAACCCGAAGGCCTTTAAATATGTAGTTAAAGAAATGATAAAAATGTATGACGCCGTCGATATCGACGGCGTCATCGCTATAGAAAGCCGCGGCTTTCTCTTGGGCGCCCCTTTCGCTCTCAAAAAATCCGTACCGTTAGTTCTCGCAAGAAAAAAAGGCAAACTTCCGCGCAATACAATTTCGGCTTCTTACGCCCTGGAGTACGGCGAGGCAACATTGGAAGTTCACGTTGAGGATCTTAAGCCGGGGAACTGGCTTATTATCGACGACTTAATCGCCACCGGCGGCACCTTGGAAGCGGTTGCTAAAATGATTGAAAAACAGGGCGGAAAAGTCGCGGGAATTTTTTCCATAATCGGCCTTCCATTCTTGAATTATGATAAAAAAATCGGAAAGTACAATCCAAAAGTATTGATCAGCTATCATGGCGAGAGCGTACAATAGTCCCTTCTAAACAAACAAGCTTAAAAAAGAGAGTTTTTTTGCGTCTACAAGACCCTTATCGGTAAGTCTTAAATTCGGCAAAGACGGCTTTGAAAGGTATGACATTCTTTTAAATGGGTCATGAGAAAAACCCATTTTGTCCAACAAAAATTTCAGCATTTCTTTCTGTCTTATAACAGTATCTATATCCTCGGTTGACAACAACCCTCCGACGGCCAAAGGTAAAAACGCTTCTTCTTCTCCCAGGACTGCCGACATGCCGCCTCTATTGGTCCATACAATCTCTATTGCCCTCACCATGGAAATTTCGTTGTCTCCCATCACTATTAAATTATACGCATTATGCGCAACTGTCGAAGCTATCGCCCCTTCAAAAAAATCAAACCCTTTAACAAACCCGACGGATATGTTTCCTGTTCTTTTGTGCCTCTCAAGGACGGCAAGTTTTCTTATTCCATCCTCCGGCTTAGGCCTTACAATAAAATCGATTACATCCATTTCTACCGCTTTTTCTTCCGTAAGGATTGAATTCTCTTTCGCCTCTATAACCCTTACCTTTTCCTTTAAATTATCCGAGGAAACAATGAGTCTCGACACAAACTCGGTATCGATCCTTAAGGGATGCTCGTATTTTTGGTAGTTAAACGACGGGTACGGTCCTACATATTCGCCATGACGGACAATAAAATTACCTTTGGACATGACAATTTTAGGGTTAATATCTTCTATAGAATCAAAAACAATTAGATCCGCCTGGCTCCCCTCTTCAATATTGCCCATATTAGGTTTATTAAAATATTTGGCGGCATTTATTGTAACTATTGGGAGAGCTTCCAGAAAAGCTTCCTCTATCCCTTTGCCGGTCTTATGGGAAATCGCCCTCGCCGCCTCCATTAATAGAAAATTTATGTGTCCCCTATTTTTTATATCTTCCGCGGAAAAGTTTTCAACCGCGCCAAAATCGGTTAAACCCTTAAAAGAAGGAGGATTCTGCCTGTTTTCGAGGCTGTACACCTTGTCTCTTTTCGTATAATATCCGACATCAACGCCCGTAAGCTCTCCCCCGAAAGTTTCAATGTTAGAAGAAGGCACAAAAGGAGGTATGCCTATAAAAGTACTTATAGGCGAGATTTCTGCCTGCTCGAGAAAAAGCTGTATTCCTTTAACTCCGAGAATATTTGTTATCGTACTGGCATCAATAAAAATTGCCGTAGTGCCTTTTTTTGAAACGGCTTTTGCGAATTCAAGCGGAGAAAGAAGCGACTCATCAAGTTTTATGTTGCCTGCCAAAAAGCCCGGCGAAATGTAAGCGCCATAAAGGTCAATGACTTCCTGATACTCAGCCTGCTTGGGCGAAAAACTTATTTTACCCTCGGAGACAAAAACATCTTTGTGCTCAATCGTTTTTCGGCTTGAATCAATTACTCTTCCGTTTCTAAAGATTACCGAGTTCATTTTTCTTCCTTTAACAGATATCTTCCGCAGGTGAATTTTTCACCTTCGGGGCAGTATTTCAACTCTTCGCATTTTGCGCCAAAATCGGAAAAAACTTCCGGAAGTTCCTTTTTGCATATATCAAGCATTTTATAGGCAAGCGCCTGTATCTCCCACTGGGCCCTCGAGCAGCACCTGTGATAGAAAAAATGTTTGAGCTCCCTTAAATTCATTGTTACAACAATTTTTGTTTCGGCGGCCTGCGGGAGAACAAACCGAGCGTCCTGGTTCGCCTCTTCGCCTTGGGTGCCCTTCTCTTTTAGTAGATCCACGATCTCATTGTAGCTCGATTGTATATCTTTCATTATCTTTACAAACTTTGCCTTTAAGTTAGCGTCTTTCTTAAATGAAGGCGGGATTATGTAATCAAATTTGGATTCATTAACATATCTCTGACTCTGCTGAGAATACGACGCTATTCTGTGCCGGACAAGCTGGTGAGTAAGCGCGCGAGACACACCTTCTATCGCGAAGGTAAACTTGGCATGTTCGAGCGGGCTTTCGTGTCCGGAAGAGACTATTTTTTTAATAAAAGCGCTCACCTTAAGCGGGTCTTTTAAATTAACGGCTTCCTCATATATATCGCCTGCAAATTTTTCGGAATAACACTGCCTGCACGCGGCATACAGAAGCTCCAGCGCATTATGCGTTTTATCTATAAGTTTTACATTGATCTCTGTCTCCGGCATGTATAGCCCCTTTATTTATGCGGATTTCATTTTACTATACCCAACTACTCTTATCAAGTCAAAGCGTGCCTTAACCGTTATGGCACCCATCAGTCTGCTAAAATAACAAGCGTAAGGTATCCGGTCTTCTTTTCCCTTCAGATATTTTAACAATAAGAGCAGAAGAGAGACTTTCTCGTTAAAGTGATTTTTTACCCCGATCTACCCAGTCCCGGCATGGAGCTCCTCTTCCATGCCGGGACTGTTATGTCTAGGGAGGTCGCTCTAACTTTTGACATCTTTTGGCGCTGCGGAACTCAGGTTTAACGTCTTAAAATTTACTACGTATTCCTCGTAAATTTTAATCCATTAAACCTTCAAACAGTCCTCGCGTCCTCGCCACGTTCGTGACTCGGATTCCCAAAATCTTCAAAAGTTTTATCTAAAAAATAAAAAATTAAATCAAACGGCTCCTCCTGCTCTTCTTATTATTAACAGCCTGCTGGCTTAAAACTGCCCAGTTCCGGTTTGTACAATAATACTTTGTAAATATTGGCGGGTGGCACGGCAAAAGCGTG
>JBFZAV010000176.1:0-2659 GCA_041308745.1 Candidatus Omnitrophota bacterium
ATGATAATGGTAGGTATGCTCATGATCCTGTAATCTGAAGCCATTTTTTGCGCTTCGTCCACATTGACTTTGCAAACTTTCACTTTCCCGTTAAATTCCTTCGATAATTCTTCAATAACCGGCGCCAGCATTCTGCAGGGCCCGCACCACTCGGCCCAGAAATCAACCAATACCGGTATTTTAGATTCCAACACTTCACTTTTAAAATTAGATTCGTTAATTATCACGATTCTTCTCCTTTGTTTTAGATTTTAAGATTTAGTATTTTCTCAGCGGCTTCAAAAACTTCATCAACAGTAATAGCTTTTAAACATTCGAAATCTTTATCGCAATTATGCGCTAAACATTTCTCGCATCCCACATATTTATGAAGAACAATATCTTTTTCTCCCAAGGGTCCCCATCTTTTGGGCGATAAACCCGCATCGCTCCTGCCGAAAATTGCAACAACAGGAGTTCCTACGGAAACAGCGACATGAACGGGCCCCGAGTCATTCGAAATAAGAAGTTTACACCTTGATAGAAATTCTGCAAGTTCCCCCACCAAAAATACATCCGTTAAGTCTTTTGCCTCATTCTTCATGCTTCTGGCTACCGCCCTGGAACATTCCTCCGTCTCGGCTCCCCCGATTAAAACAATATCACTATTATGTTTTTCTATCAACTGATCGCAAACTTTCGCAAAGTTTTCGGAATCCCACCGTTTTGATCTGCAGCTTGCGCCGGAATGCACGGCAATAATGTCTTTACTGCCTAACCCCTGGTCTTTTAAAACAGCGTCCACAACTTTTTTTTCCTCGCCGCTTGTAACAATGTATGGGTGGATATCAGCCCCCTCAGTATCGAACCCGGCGTCTTTTAAAAGATCAAAATTATATTCCGCTTCATGTTTAAGGCCTTCCTGTTTTTTGTGCGGAACCCTGACAGTAAGAAGATTTCCCAAATTTCTGTCATATCCTATTCTAGCCGGAATACCGGCGATAAAAAACATTATGTGGGTTCTGTTTGTAGGATGAAGCGCGATAGCCGTATCAAATTTCTTCTTCCTCAATTTCCAGGCGAACATGCATGTAGCGAAGAAGCATTTTTCGCTGCCGTCTTTGTCATAAATTATTATTTCGTTTAAGTCCGGGTTATTAAAAACAACATCTTTAGCGTAGGGCCTTACCATAAATGCGATATATGCGTCGGGATACTTCTTGCGGAAATAGCGTATGACAGGCGTTGATAGAATAACATCGCCAAGCCTGTCGGTCCTCGATATTAGTATTCGTTTTGGATTCATAAATTCGTATATCGTCTTTCGCACTATCGTAGGTCGTCACCGATATACAATATACGACCTGTCGATGTACGGAACACTCACCCCTCTGTCAGTTTTCTATATACCTTTTGATACACGGAATAATCTGCCTCGCTAAAACATATATACCTGATTTCATCAAAATCGTTTATGTAATGCAGGCCCTCTTCGACGGCAATATATGCTGCTTCTTCAATTGGATATCCGTAAACACCCGTGCTTATTGCCGGAAAGGCTATTGTCCGTAAATTATTTTTTATGGCGAGCTTAAAAGAATTGACATAAGAATTTCTTAGTAATTCCTTTTCCCCGCGCCCGCCTCCGTGCCAAACCGGACCCGGCGTATGAATAATCTTTTTTGCCTTTAAATTCCCGGCTCCAGTTATTACCGCACCGCCCGTAATACAGCCGCCTATTTTAAAACATTCCTCAAGAACCGAAGGACCTGCGGCTCTATGTATAGCCCCGTCAACACCTCCGCCGCCCGCCAGTCTGACATTAGCAGCGTTGACTATAACGTCAACATTTTCTTCGGTTATATCACCGTGTTTTATAATTATCTTCCCCATAATTTTACAGGATTTCTTTCGCCGCTTTCATTACCTTATCAACACTTATACCTTTTATGCAGCCTATGTCTGTTTCGTCCTTGCATAACGATTTTTCACACGGGCCGCAGGACGTTTCGGGCCTCACCACCCTGCTTTTATAAGAAAGAGGGCCATATTTTTTATAATCAGTCGGCCCGAATATCGCCACAATAGGCGCATTCACGGCGCTTGCTACGTGTAGAGGCGCGCTGTCATTTGTAACTACGAGCAAACTTCTTTTCATAAGCTCCGCGAGAGATCCAATGGTAGTATTGCCGCACAAATTTTCACCTTTGCCATCCATGCCGGATGCAACTTGACGGCATACTTCTGTATCATTTTTGTCGCCGGCAATCACTATCCTGCATTTAAATTCGTTTACCAGTTCATCGGCAAGTTTAGCGTACTTAACCGCGCCCCATCTCTTAAGATTGCTTTTTGCGCCCGGACAAATCACAATAATTTTTTTATTCTTATCTTTGTTAAGAATACCGTCGACAAAAATTTTGTCTTCCTTCCTGATGGGAACATAAAAATTAACCTTATCACCGGCATCGATGCCGTAGGGACAGAGCTTTGACAAATGCCGCCATACCATATGACCTGATTTTCTTTTTTTAAATACATTTATCAAACATCCCACGAAACCCGCTCTACACTTGGCTCCCAGAAGGCATGGCAGCATGTTATTTCTGAGGCCGATAGCCAGGTCGTATTTATTTGAACGCAGTTCCAGAAAAAATTTAATTCTATCCGCAAAAGAACC
>JBFZAV010000177.1:0-3063 GCA_041308745.1 Candidatus Omnitrophota bacterium
CAACTCTCTTTGACGAAGCCGGATATAAAATATTGTCTTCGGGACCGATAACCGCCGTGGGAGGCTTTAGAAATATTATTGGTTCTTCCGGAAGAGCCATGCCCAATTCTTTAGCATGGTCCGCATAATTAAGCCCTACTGATACAATCTTCGTAGGTACTGCGGGAGGCAGAATCTTGACGCTTTCAAGCTCTATTGAGTCGTCTCCGACTTTGATAATATCGTCTTCGCCGAGCTTGCCGATGTGAATTTTCTTTTTATATAAAAACCTCAAATATTTCATGACAGAATGGTTTTCCTTTTTAAGACAATGCCCCTCTAACCTTTAAACGCAATGCAGGAGATTTCGACACCAGCATCCTTGGGAAGGCGTGAAACTTCAACAACCGCTCTAGCGGGTTTAACCTCGGAAGCAAAGTTTAATCCATACACCTCATTAAATTTCGCGAAATTACTGATGTCTTTCAAAAACACCTCAACCTTTACAACATTTTCCAGACCAAGACCAGAGGCGCCAAGAATGTTTTTTATGTTCCTGATAACAAGTTCCGTCTGTTTTTCTATGCTGCCCTCCAGCAAAAGGCCCGTATCCGGATCAATCGGAATCTGCCCTGCAACAAAAACAAAATCTCCGGCAATGATAGCCTGTGAATAAGGGCCTATGGCCGCCGGAGCGGCTTTAGTTTCAACTTTTTTTATTTTATTCATTTTAAAAATTATTCGGAGAATCCTATATCAAGAAAGTTCTTTAACTTCTTGGCCCTTATAGGATGCCGCAATTTTTTGAGGGCCTTTGCCTCTATCTGCCTTACCCTTTCGCGTGTAACATTAAAAATTTTTCCGACTTCCTCCAGTGTTCTTGGATAGCCGTCTCCAATGCCAAACCTTAAAGTTAAAACCTTGCGCTCTCTCTCGGTTAAAGTGGCAAGAACATCATCCATCTGCTCCTTTAACATGGCGTATGCCGTGGCGGTAGCCGGAGAAACAGCGCTCTTATCTTCAATAAAATCGCCGAAACTCGTGTCGCCTTCATCGCCGATCGGGGTTTCAAGAGAAATCGGATGCTGGGCAATTTTTATTATTTCCCTCACCTTGCCGACAGGAATTTTCATCTCGTGAGCTATTTCCTCGGGGGTAGGTTCTCTCCCGTTTTCCTGCACAAGAGTTCTTGTGGCCCTGACAAGCTTGTTGATGGTTTCCGTCATATGAACGGGTATCCTGATGGTTCTCGATTGATCCGCGATCGATCTTGTTATAGCCTGGCGGATCCACCACGTTGCGTACGTGCTGAATTTGTAGCCCCTTTCATACTCAAACTTGTCAACGGCTTTCATAAGCCCCATGTTGCCTTCCTGAATAAGATCTAAAAAGGACAGGCCCCTGTTTGTGTATTTCTTCGCTATACTCACAACAAGCCTGAGGTTCGCCGCAACCAGCTCCTTCTTGGCTTTAATGTAGTCTCTATCAATTACTTTTAAGGCCTCAAGATCTTCGGAAATCTGCTTAACGGGACCTCCTACTATATTAGCAGCTTTTCGCAAAAGGCTTTTTTCTTCGTTAAGAGCCGCTTTGGACTTGGATTTTTCGAGTTTAAGCACCCTGTTGTACAGGCGTTTAACCTCTTCCATCGGCTTCATAATTTCTTCGGCAACCTTCTCTACCAGAGAAATCGCAATCTTCATCTTTTTCATGTTATCAACAACAGATTCTTTTCTCTTGGAGAGCTTAACACGCTTAATAAATTCTCTCTGTTTCTTCTCAGCCTTCTCAAATTCCGTTCCGGGCTCAACGTCAAGAACATCATCAAGATTATATTCGTTATCCAAAGAATCCTCTATGGTCTCGATAATCTGCTCCTGCCCAAGCTTTATTCTGAAAACAAGCTCTTTAAAATCTTTTTCCTTGTCTTTTATCCTCTTTGCAAGCTCAAGTTCTTCATTTCTGCTTAGAAGCGAAATCTGCCCCATCTGCTTGAGGTACATCTTTACAGGATCATCTATCTGGACAAATTTTCTGGTTTTTACTTTTTTCTCGCCTCTTTTAACAACAAGAGGAATTTTTTCCATTTCCTCCTCGGACTCAACGACTTTAATGTCGGCGCTGTGAAGCGCTGAAATTACCTCGTCGATTTCATCGGAGGATATGACGTCTTCCGGAAGGATATTATTTACCTCTTCATAGCTAAGAAAGCCCTTGTCTTTTCCCGCCCTTATCAGTTTTCTGACTATGGCCGACTTACTCTCACTGGCTTCCTCTTCCTCGTCATCTTCCTCTTCCTCGTCATCAACGATTTCCTCTTCTTTTTTCTTTATAACTTTTTTGATTTTCTTTTTTCGAGGCATAGTTAGGCCACCCTCTCTTTATGTATTTTATTTATTTCGTTCAATAATTCGGTCATTTCGCCGCTATTTTTTTCTTCCTGGGCTTTTTTCAGTCTGGAATTTAATTTTTTCAGTTTTTCTTCCTTGTTTTCCTTTTTTATGCATAAAATGCAGTCGTTTAAAATTTTTTCCGCATCTCCCGTAATGTCCGCTTTTGCCAAGGCCTGCATAACAACAGCTTTTGCCTCTTCATTTCCTTCCAGCCGGCTTAATAATTTGCCGGTGTTAATCTGATCGGAAGAAGCGTATGTGTTTTTGCAAAGCGTCATTAAACTTCTTATAACGCCGTCCTTGAACATTTCAAGCCCAAGGTTTTTCTCCACCTTTATAAAATTTTCCTTATTTATGAGCGAAAGCCCCAAAAGATGAAGTTCGCTTTTTTTATATCCCTGGCCGCCTTTCGGAATCTTGGCCACTTCCGCAAACTTGACCGAATAATCTGGCTTAACCCTGCCTATCTCATAGCGCAAACTCTCTTCATGCACAGCCAGTCTTTCCGATAACTTTTTAAGGTACTCGGACTGTTTAACCTTGCTGTCAATTTTTGATATTGTGGGAAGCATCTCATCAATTATCTTTCCCTTCTTGTTTACATCCGACAAACCGTGTTTTTGTACCAAAAGGTCCAGTTTATAATCAAAAAGATCCTTTGCTTTTTTCACAGCTTCCTGAAACTTTTCCT
>JBFZAV010000178.1:0-2850 GCA_041308745.1 Candidatus Omnitrophota bacterium
AAAAAACCTCAAGGCGACGAAAAAGATGTTACCGGTTCTTCAAACGGAAACGCGGCTCTGCACGAAACGGCCAAAAAGCGCGTGTGGAAATTTTCTATTTTCGGCAAAAGAATCGGCTGGTTCGCGTTTTTATGGAAAATTCCGTCTTTCAAGAAACATTCCGAGATTATTGAAGTAAGCAAAGAAGTCGGCATTAACGACTTTTTAAGGAATTTCTGGGCAAACGGCAAACGCCTTCAAGGCTGTGATTCCTGGAACGATATTGATTCCGGAACAAACGGCCTCTCTGACAGGGAAAAAATCATTGATGTTCTTAAAAAACTGCCTAACGGCGAAAAAATAGCAGAGAGCTTGGAAAAGAACAAATATGAGGTGTACATATACGCTCTGGGACGAAATCAAAGCGGCATGAAAATTGCCACTTTTATTCCCGGAATCACCACCCATTTCGGCATAAGAACAAAATCAATACACATCACAAGGGCCGAGTACAACCACTTAAAGCGTCTTGGATGGTATCAGTTGGCGGCAAGGATAGCGCACGAGGTTGAGGAACTTGATCGATGGAGAGAAAAAGCGGATGAACTTAATATCGAAATAAAAGAAGTTGATTTTTCAGTGTATGATATTTGGCTTTCCGGCATAAGGGCTTGGATACGAAAACATTGCAGGCCCGACGGCAAGGGCGAGGCCCAGGAAAACGGTAAAGAAATACATAATGCCGGTGTCCGCCGTGAAATGCTTGTACTGGCGGAAGGCATTCTGTATCAAAAATTAAAAGACAATCCCGAGGCTGAAAGTAAAATCCTCGAAATGATAACAATAATCCTCAAAGATCCGGATCTAATAAAAAATCCCGTCCCATTTATGAAAGGGAACGGCGAGGAAGCGGAAATAATAAAACTTATCTTTAACGGTCTCGAACAATTCGGCGGCGAGAGTTCAAGACGCATGTTTCTAAAATACCTGTATGCATTTGTGCAGGCTGATCCAAGTACAAATGTAAATCTTCCGTTCTTCAATTACGAAAATATCGGCCTCGGCGACGACGTTATAGGCGCGTCAAGCGGCGCCGCCGCTTTCAGGCACGAGGGCAAAAAAGACAGAAGAAGTCTTGTAAATATATGGTTATCAAAATCCGACTCGATATACAAAGTTAAGCCCGGCGAAGAAGGCATTAACGATGTTATAAGGACCTTCTGGCGCGCGGGAAAACCCCTCGACGGATGCGTCGAGTGGACCGAAGCCGAATATGCCCCGTCACGAAGCGAGGTTTTAGCCTATCTTGAAAGCATCAAGGAAGAGAAGTCAGCATATCAGGTGGTGTTTGATGATATCAAAAAAGTCGCGGAACTGATAGACGGGAATATTTTCAGGCTTTACATATACGATTTGGGCGAAAAAGAGGAATTCATTAAAGGGGTAAAGGTACATTTCGGCATCAGGCCAAGAGAAATCCACATAACAAAAAAATATTTTGAGAAGCTTAAAAACCTTGGGGCAAATCATTTATCCGCGAATATCGCCGGAGAATTCTACAAACTTTATTTATGGAGAAAGTATTCCTCCGAGCTTCTGGTGCTTAAATCCATAAGGGAAATCGGCACGGTCCAGAGCGCCTATACCGATCAATGGGCAAACGGCATAAGAAAATGGATACTCGACAATTCAAACGAAGACGGCACCGGGCCCGCCCAGTCGCTCGAAGAGCATTACGGCATGGAAGGGTTAACCATCGAAATATACATTCTGGTAAAACATATTTTAGATAATCCGCCTCGCGGCATCGAAAAAGAAAGATACTATGCCATTCTTTCCGCGCTCGCGGAGAGAATGTACAAAATTTACAGTAGCGGCGATTCCGCCCTTGAAACTATGGTTTTAGAGGGAAACGGAACCGTGGAACAACAGGTTTATGACGTTATCCAGGCGGTTTTTCAGCATTTGACCGACCATTATACAAGATCGTCTTTCCTTAATATTTTGAGAAGCAGATTGGTGTCCGCAAAGACCGATTCAAGAACCGCTGAACCAAAACCTGATAGTAACGCTGCGAGCGATACCAACAAGCACAAGTTCCTGTCCAAAAGAAGGCGGCCTTTCGAAGACAATGTAAGGGCCGTTACCCAGGCAATAAGGATCGAAAGCGATGAATTTTTAGATGCGGTCAAGGATATTATCCCGGAAGGCACAGTGGTGGGGAACCATACCGTTATAAAGCTTTTGGGAGAGGGCGGGTGCGGAAGTGTTTATCTTGTTGAAGATGCCAGCGGCAATAAAAGAGTTCTCAAAAAAATACATTCAAAGTTTTTAGATACCGGAAAAGATGCCGATGACACCAAGAAAAGGGTTATGGTGCAGAGGTTCCTTAACGAGATGGATTTCCAGAACAGGCTTAGCACGGCCGGGGCGCAGGTTCCGAATTTTATACAGAAAGGCGAATATAAAGGCGCCGATTATTTTATCATGTCGCTGGTAGAGGGCATGACGCTCGGGGAATTGATCCAGGGCTTAAGCGAAGGCGCGTACTCGCTTTTGTCGAGGGAAAAAACCATACTTATGCACGATCTTGCCCAGGCTTATGCCGGGGCGCACGACGTAGGCATTGTAAGCAGGGATTGTAAGCCCGATAACATCAAAATCAATAGCAGCAAAAGGGGCCCGGTTATTCCGGATATCGGAGAAAAAGGCGAAAGACTGGGCACTTTGTCCGCCAGGATCTGCACCATGATGGATTGGGGCCTGGCTAAAGATTTAGTTTCAAAAACAAAAGTTGCGAGATCTTCATCAAGCGCTTCAGACGGCGGTTTAATAGCGCCGCCCGCTCCGACAGAGTATGCCGCTCCTCCG
>JBFZAV010000179.1:0-2714 GCA_041308745.1 Candidatus Omnitrophota bacterium
GATTTCATGCACTAAAGTCCTAACCAGATCATTTTCAATGTAATCCCCATTAACCTGTATACCCTGGCCTCCCGGATGAGCCTTAAAATATTTTTTACCTATCCCCGAAAGAATATTGATCTTCGTGTCAGATTTCTCAAGCTCGGTTATCATATTTTGAACCAAAGTAATCGCCTTCAGATATTTATCGGCTTCTTCCAGTCTATTCAGAGCTCTTTGCTTTGATTCTTCTTCTTTAAGTTTTATTACAAGATCTTTTAATTTTTGGGACGTCTCGCCCCTTGCCGCGGAATACGCCGTTTTCTCTATCGGTTCGGCTTTCTTTTCATCAAAAGCCTTTTTGATAACCGGATCGAGATAGGCATCGTTGACTATCCTTACGATATCCTGAACATCTATGCTAAGTTGATTACTTTCAGGATTTTTACCGCTTTTAATGACATCAATAACTCTAGAGCCATCGGTAACGGTAAGCTGGACGCCTTCGGGATAAATTTTTGCGTATTCTGTCAAAAGTTCAACAAGCCTTACTTCGCCTTCAAAGGCCTTTACGCCCTCTTTGCCCCAAGCGGCCTGGGCTACTTCACTAGACATGAAGCTGGCCGGCATTAAAAGAGCCGCTTCGGCAAATACCGACTTTAGCGCCTGCCTTACATCTGAAACTTCGCTGGCTAAAACCTTAAAGTACGGGCTTTCATAGCCTTTTACCTTTTCAAATTCGGGCATGATTGAAACAAAAGATATTTCTTCTTTTTTAAATAGCGCCGCGAGGTTATCCGAGTGGAAGCCTCCCGTTAAAAGGATTGCTACATTAAAACCTCCCTGCATTTCGCCGTAACGAATGTTTGAAAGAAAAACCTCGTCTCTTTTAAAAGAAAACGCGAAGAAGTCTTCTAGCTCTAATCTAAAGCCGTCAAGCTCGTACAGTTCAGGGTTTATTTTGAGGTTTAAATTATGTTTTGGAGCTTCTTTTTCGATAAACTTTACAAAATTTACGATACCAAAATCTTTTTTGTTTTCCGTGTAATATGTGTAGTCTTTCTTGTTGAGATGCAGATTAAAAAGGTTATCCAGAATAATGTAATCCCATGAAAGTTTATCAAGCTCTCTCTCGGTATCGTTCCGAAAGAGTTTTTCCTTAATCTTTTTCTCTAAGAGAGAAATCTCTTCCATAACCAGGGATCTATCGATGGATTCATAAACTGATATGTATTCGATGTAATTACCAAGAACCGGATATTTTTTTAAATCAATCTGTGTATTTTTGGCCTTATCAAAAATATAAGTGTAGTAATCTTTCTGGGACATGCGTTTCGTTTTAAATTCAACCGTCTGGCTTATGAGATCCCTGATCTCATTTTTGGAAAGTTTAATTTTCAGCTCTTCTATCAAACTGTTTCTTTCCTGATTGGCTTTGCGGAAATCTATTTTTTCTTCCTGCTGGAGAGATTTATTTAAAAGTAAAACATTCGGGAATTCGGCCAAGTCTATTGAGTGCGCTTTGGCCCTATCCATTATAAAACTGAAATACGCCTGGAAGTTCATATTTTGGGCCTTAAAGGCCCTGAAATTGAGGTCCATTTTCAAAAGTTCGGAACTGAAAATCTGCTTCTTAAGCATATTCAGCGACTGCTGGAGCGATGAAAGAAGAGTATCAATTTTTTCCTTGTTTTTAAGGGAATTGCGGTAAACATTAAGATTTCTCATGTACAAATCTTTATCCTCGATACCCCACAGCATAACTTTGTCCGGATTATTGATCGCGAAAAATTCCGCGCCGTTAATTTCGCCCTTTTTAACAAAATAGCTGGCGACTTCTTCTCTTATGGCCCTGTCGCTTATGGCCGTAAAAATATCCAGGTTGTAAGAGCCTACGCCTCCTTCGAGGTTAAGCATCTTAATTCCATATTCCCTCGTTAAATAGTCAATAATGCTCGCGATTTTTCTCTGGGCATAAAAATTACTGTGGGCATCCTGTATGTGGATAATAATTTTATTAGAAGAGGCTTTATGTAATTCTCTGATTTCGCCGAGATGCGCAGGGATAGAAAATGATTCGACATCAAGACTTGCAAACTGGCCGTTTGCCGGTTCTTCGAACTCGAAAGGAGCACCTTCCTCTCCTATCATTGAAGAAACATCTTTTACAACAAAAGAAGAGAAGAAGGTAACTAATGTACCTATGACGATAGCAAGCTTCGCTATTCTATGTGTCCCCGCATAAAATATGCACATAGCAACCTCTTCCTTTTCACTTTTTAAATGTTTTTAATTAATAAACAAAAAAACACACAAATATTTTTAGCTTTGTGTCAAACTTAACAAAAACTTAATAATTCTCACCTGGTTCTCCTACTTATAGTTTACACTATACTATTAATACGTACCAAAAAAATTTGCTTCCTTTTTTAAATACTAACATTTGCCTGTTTTTTATGCCGCTATCAGGGCTTTTATCTGTAATCTGTATATTTTCTGCAGGTCATCCAAGTTTAGCGGTTCGGCTTTTGGTATAAAATAGAATTTTCTTTTCAAAATTTCGCCGGTTTTGCCTTTAATCTCCATGATGTCTATGTTTGGGTGCTCTAAAACCATTCTTTGCCCCTGCGACATTCTTACGGCCATTTCTAACATCTGAAAAAGTCGAATGTAACAGCCCGTTCTTCTCTCCATCTTAGACGTTTCAATCCCGGCAATAAAAGCTTTTTCTTCAT
>JBFZAV010000180.1:0-2721 GCA_041308745.1 Candidatus Omnitrophota bacterium
TGCGTCCCAACTGCTACGGCTTCTCATCCCCTCACTCGCTCCAGATTACGAATATCCATAAAAAGGTGGGCAAATAAAGGGATGTTTGGTTGTTCTGAGCGGGGCTTCTTGAGGCCGAGCGGGCATGGTTCGCCCTTGTTAAAATTCAGGCGAGAGCGAGGCCGAAAGTAGAGCATAAAATTCCTCGCCGGGGAATTTTGTGCGTCCCCGCGAAGAATAACCAAACATCCCTAAATAAAAAAGCCCACCTTTTACAGTGGGCTTTGTAATCTGGAGCGAGTGAAGGGAATCGAACCCTCGTGGCCAGCTTGGGAAGCTGGAGCACTACCATTGTGCTACACTCGCCTAAACCCAGCACTTATTTGCATTAAAATAAGTGCTGGGTTTAATTCGCACCTATGACTTACAAACACTTTGTGTTTGTAAGTCATGTGCTCATTAAAACTCCGTCAATTTTTCAAACTGATTATATCTATATTCAATATCTTCTCTGGTAATTTCAGTCAAACGCTTAACACTGAACTTCTCTACCGTGAACGAGGCCAATATGCTAGCATAAACCAAAGATTTTCTCAATTCTCTTTCAGTGACTTTTGAAAACTGCGACAGGTATCCTATCATCGCTCCGGCAAACGTATCCCCCGCTCCCGTAGGGTCGTGAAGCTTCTCGAGTAGATATGCCGGAACCATAAGAAGAAGCCCCTCGTGAAAAAACAACGCCCCATGCTCGCCTTTTTTTATAACAAGCATTTTAGGCCCTTTTGCCTGTATGGCGCTCGCAGCATTAAGAAGGTTCTCTTCTCCGGATATCTGCCTCGCCTCTCCTTCGTTAACAAGAAAAAGGTCCACCTTCTTTAAAAGTTTCATGAGCTCTTTTTTTCTGTTAGCTATCCAGTGATTCATTGTATCCATAGCCACAATACCCGTGGGTTTAACTTTATCCAGAACCCATTCCTGGAGAACAGGATCGATATTAGCTAAAAGAAGATTATCGGCTCTTGAGACGTTTTTCGGTATTTCCGGTTTAAGAAATGACTGAAAAACACCAAGCTGTGTATCTAAAGTTTCGGCGGAGTTAAGGTTATAATTGTAATGTGCCTTCCATCTGAACGTCTTGCCCGGCTTAACCTCTACTCCGGTAATATCGATATTATTTTTTTTGTATAGATTAAGATATCTTTTGGGGAAATCTTTACCGACAACGCTTATAAGGTTAACCGGGGCAAAAAACGAAGCGCTTAACGCGGCATAAGAAGCCGAACCGCCAAGAATATCCTCTTTTCTCCCAAACGGCGTCTCAACGCTGTCAAGCGCGATAGAGCCGACTATGGTCACCTTTTTTGAAGCATTTGCCATCTAATCCCTCCGTGTTTACAGAGTTTCTTCCGCTATTTTCATGGAGCAGTAATCCGAACACATCGTGCATAGATCCTGTTTTTTAGTTTTAGGTTTAGCCTTGCTTCTAACTTTTCTTGGAAGGACCGGATCAAGCGCGAGAGAAAACTGCGTATCCCAGTCTCTTTTCGCCCTGGCTTTTGAAATTGCTATATCCCTTTCCATCGCACCCGGCACCCCTTTAACGATATCAGCCGCATGAGCGGCTATTTTTGAAGCCATAACACCCATTCTTACATCTTCCTCATCCGGCAGGCTCAAGTGTTCCGCAGGGGTAACATAACACAAAAAATCAGCTCCGTGCCATGCGGCAATAGCTCCGCCTATGGCTGAAACTATATGGTCGTATCCTGGCGCCGCATCCGTTACAAGCGGGCCCAAAACGTAAAATGGCGCTCCGTGACATATATTCTTTTCGAGGCGCACATTCGCTTCAATCTGGTTTAGAGGAACGTGCCCAGGGCCTTCTATCATTACCTGTACGCCTTTCTTGAGCGTAACAGTCTGCAGCTCCCCTAAAACCATAAGTTCCTTTATCTGAAGTTCGTCGGTCGCGTCTTTTACAGCCCCGGGTCTTAAGCTGTCGCCCAAACTGATTGTTACATTATGTTTTTTACAGATTTTAAGAACATCGTCGTAGCGTGAAAAAAACGGGTTTTCCCTATTATTTTTACTCATCCACTGCGCAAGAAGCGCCCCGCCGCGGCTGACTATGTTAATAATTCTTGGTTTTGTTTTAAGAATTTTCAACACTTCCTGGGTTATCCCGGCATGTATGGTAAAAAAATCCACACCCTCCTCGGCTTGACGTTCCAGGATCTCAAGAAAATCGTTTTCTTTCATATCAATAAATTTTTTGCCGGGCATACACGCGAGCTCGTACACCGGAACGGTTCCGACGGGTATCGGGGAATTTGCTAAAACTTTTTTTCTTAAGTTTAATAAAGATGCGCCTGTCGATAAATCCATTACGGCGTCTGCCCCAGCTTTAACGGCGGCATCGAGTTTTTTCAGCTCTTTGCCGATACTCGAATGGCCCTGTGAAAGACCGATGTTTGCGTTAACTTTTGTAGAGAGCCCCCTGCCTATGGCGCAAGGTTTTGATATTTTTCTCCTATCATTTAAAGGGACAACTATTCTTCCGTCTTTAAGGCCTTCTTTAAGATAAGACTCTTTTACCTGTTCTTCTTTAGCAATTTTTTTCAGTACACTTTCTTTAACTTTTATCATAATTCATCTCTCAATTCTCGAATTCGTTTTGCGATATTGTTAGAATTTGTGGCGTAGCTCATAACCGCTACAGTTTTAACTCCGATTTTTGCCAAA
>JBFZAV010000181.1:0-13281 GCA_041308745.1 Candidatus Omnitrophota bacterium
CGACGCTCTTCCGATATAATAGAAGAAGTTGTTAAGGCGCCGGCAAATTACTTTTAAATGAGGCCATAACTTACGTTTGCGGTTAGCGAACGTAAGTTATAAGGCCGAATTTATCCCGAGCAAGGAGTTCCCTGAAGGCAGGGGCGAGGGGTAAATGAGGCCGCAAAGACATAAGGAAGAAGGGAAGGACAGGTAATGGGCGGAGAAATTATAAAAAAAGAAGCAACGCGGGACGGATTCGGCAAAGCGCTTTTAAAATTAGGTGAAACCAACGAAAAAGTGGTTGTTTTGTCCGCGGATCTTACGGAATCTGTTAGGGCCAACTGGTTTAAAGATAAATATCCCGAGAGGTTTGTGAGTCATGGGGTCGCCGAGCAGGATATGATAGGGGCCGCAGCGGGACTGGCTCTTGCTGGTAAAATTCCTTTTGCGTGCACCTTTGGAGCTTTCGCGAGCGGCAGGGCCTGGGATCAGGTAAGAGTTTCAGTTGCATATATGAATTTAAATGTTAATATTGCCGGAAGTCACGGCGGCATTTCGGTCGGCGGAGACGGCGCAACACATCAGGCGCTTGAGGAAATTACACTTATGAGAATACTTCCGCATATGACGGTTGTTGTCCCGGCGGACTCAAAAGAGGCCTATGAGGCGACTCTTCAGGCGGCGGAAATTCAGGGACCCGTTTATTTGAGGCTCGGCAGGGAGAACGTCCCGTTTTTAAACGCAATAGAGAATTTCAAAATAGGAAAAGCCGGCATTCTTGAAGACGGCGGAGATTTAACTATCATCGCCTGCGGGCACATGGTTAGTAAGGCTCTTGAGGCGAGGGAAATTTTGAGGACAAAAAACATAAACGCAAGAGTTATAAATCTTTCCACCCCAAAACCAATTGATGTCGGCGCCATTATTAAAGCCGCAAAGGAAACGGGAGCGATACTTACAGTGGAAGAGCATACCATTTACGGCGGCATGGGAAGTGCCGTTGCGGAGGTTGTGGTGGAAAACTGTCCCGTTCCTATGAAATTTATGGGAATGGTAGACAGGTTCGGCGTAAGCGGCAAGCCGGCTGAACTTTTTGAATATTTTGGATTAACAGAAAAACACATTGCTAAAGAAGCAGAGGTTTTATTAAAAAGAAAATAACAACATGGACTTTTCAGCCCCAGCCAAGGTAAATCTATATCTTAACGTTGTAAAAAAGAGAAGTGACGGATATCACGACATAGAAACTGTATTCGAGAGGATATCCCTTTTTGACAATATTACCATTCTTGAAACCAAAGAACCCACTACTATTCAATGCGACGATAAATCCATACCCACAGACACAAATAGCTTAATGGGGCGAACCGCCGAGCTTTTTCTAAAGGAAGCAAAAGGGAAAAAAAATTTCAAGATACAAATCAAGAAAAATATCCCAATCGGAGCCGGTTTGGGCGGGGGGTCAAGCGACGCGGCCGCTCTTTTAATGGGAATGAATAAACTTTCAGGCGACCCGCTAAAAAAAGAAAAGCTTGTAGAGATAGGCAGGATGCTTGGGGCGGATGTTCCGTTTTTTTTAAGCGAAACGAGTTTTGCCCATGGGTCCGGGCGAGGCGATATAGTAGAGAGTATTAATACTAATATAAAAATATGGCATGTTTTAGTAAAACCACCTTTTTCAATTTCTACAAAAGCAGTCTACGACAAACTCGGGGCTTTTAACTTGACAAAGGATATAGCCCTTGATAGAATACTCTCCGCTTTTTTCGAGGAAAACGGTTTAAGCTATATAGTGGAAAATCTTCGTAACGATTTACAGCAAGTAGTGTTACGGGATTTTCCCATGTTGGAAAAAGTGTTTGAAGAATTAAGAAAAGCCGGGGCCCTTAATGTTTTGGTTTCAGGGAGCGGGTCAACTGTTTTCGGAATTTTTGACTCTAAAAGTGTCCGGGCGGCTTTGGTGAATTTGAAAACTATTTTTAAAGAAAAAGAGGGATGGCGCGTTTTTGCCGCCAGCACCTACTAGAGATAGATCCGGAAATACCTTTTAGGGCAGCATAAAACCAACAAAGAAGGACAACGGAAAGGAGAGCAAAATGAAAATTACGGAAGTTAGAATTTTTCCATCAGAGAGCAAGGACGGCAAACTTAAGGCGTTTGCGACAATGACTTTTGATGATTGGTTTGTGGTAAGAAATGTTAAGATTATCCAGGGGAATAACGGTTTGTTTGTGGCCATGCCTTCAAGAAAAGCGATGGATCCATGCACTAAGTGCGGAACAAAAAATGCAAGAGGAAGCAGATATTGCAACCAGTGCGGCAATCAGCTAGCGGCAAGGCCGCAGCAGGGCCAATATGATGCAGCTAGAAGAACCAACGAGCATATGGATATAGCGCACCCCATCACGCAGGAATGCAGGGTATACATACAGGAAAAAGTCCTGGAAAGTTTTAATGGAGAAATGGACAGAAAGAAAAAAGAAGGCGCGGCGTACAAGCCTCCTACAGATGATGACCTTGACAAGGCGGATCAGGTAGTTTCGCGGATTAGTCAGGAAGAAATAGAAGAGACAAAAGATATAGAGCTATAACCACACAGAAAAAGCTCAAAGGCGAAATAGCGGATAGCTAAAAAAAAAGAAGCTATCCGCTAAACGTTTTTTATTTTAATGCGGCTGGCGAGTGGTGTAATGGTAGCACCGCAGCTTTTGGAGCTGCTTGTCAAGGTTCGAATCATTGCTCGCCAACCAATTTCGGCATGACGGGAGACGAATCAAATGCCGAAATTGGCAGAGCAATTGAGAATAGATAATCGAACAATAAAACTGAAGCTCAATTGCGGTCTATTTTCTTTTGTTCTATTGTTCAATACGATTGTACGGTGCACGAAATATGAATGAAACTATTGCAATAGTGCTTGCTGCTGGGCTTGGAACCAGAATGAAGACGGAAGTGCCTAAGGTGCTTCACGAGGTTGGTTCAAGGCCCATGATTGAACGGGTTGTTGCAAATCTGGAAAAAGCCGGCGCTGAAAAAATATTGTCGGTTGTGGGATATAAGTCGGAACTTGTTCAGGGTTCTTTGAAAAAAAGAAGTGAATATGTTTTACAGGAAAAACTGCTTGGAAGCGGCGACGCGGCGGCGAGGGCGGTGGAAAAAATCGGTAATTTTGAAGGCCATGTGCTCATAACCTGCGGCGACGCGCCTTTAATAAGCGCGGAAACTTTCGCGCGCTTAGTAGAAAGGCACAGGAAAGAAAAAGCTTCCTGCACGCTGTTAACATGCAATATGGAAGACCCATTTTCGTATGGGCGCATAATAAGAGGCAAAGGCAGAAGCGTTTTAAAAATAGTTGAGGAGAAAGACGCTTCTACTCGTGAAAAAAATGTTAAAGAGATAAACGTGGGAACCTATTGTTTTAATGCCGGGGACCTGAAAAATTTCATAAAAGAGATAAAGATTAACGAGAAAAAGAAAGAGTTTTATCTTACGGACATTATTGATATACTGGTTAAGAGCGGAAGGAAGGTTATTGCCGAAAGTTGTGAAGCTGAAGAATCGATAGGTATAAACTCAAGGAAAGACATTGCCATGGTAAACAAAATAATTTCTAAAAAAATAGTTGAGAAACTTATGGATGCCGGGATAACTATTGTTAACCCGGATCTGGTTGACATAGATGAAACAGCTGTTATCGGGAAGGACACGATTATTTATCCCTTTACCGTAATAGAAAAAAGTGTAACGGTGGGGAAAAATTGTAAAGTAGGTCCTTTTGTAACGCTGAAAAGCGGGGCAAAGCTGAAAGATAACAGCGAAACGGGAAGCTTTTTAGAATTAAAAAACAAAAAAGGTGAGTAGCCATGAATGGTATGATGATCTTTTCCGGTAACAGCAATCCTGAGCTAGCAAAGAAAATTTGTGAAAGTTTAGGGAAGCCTTTGGGGAAGTGTAAGGCTACCAAGTTCAGCGACGGGGAAATACAGCTTAAGATAGAGGACAATGTGAGAGGAAAAGATGTTTTTGTCGTTCAATCCACATGTTTCCCTGCGAACGACAATTTGATGGAGCTGCTCATAATAATTGACGCTCTCAAAAGAGCCTCGGCGCTGAGGATTACAGCGGTGCTTCCGTATTTTGGTTATGCAAGGCAGGACAGGAAAGATAAGCCGCGCGTCCCGATAACAGCAAAGCTGGTAGCGAACATAATAACAAGGGCCGGGGCAAACAGGGTTCTTACGATAGATCTTCATGCCGGGCAGATACAGGGATTTTTTGATATACCGCTGGATCATTTGTTTGCGGTTAAAGTGTTTGAAAACTATTTCCGCGAAAAGAAAATGAAGGATGTTGTTATAGTTTCGCCCGATGTCGGCGGCATAAAAATGGCGAGAGCATATTCGAAAATATTTTCAGCCGGTCTTGCAGTAGTTGATAAAAGACGCATCAGCGACAAAGAGACCGAGGTTATGCACATAATGGGCGATGTTAAAAACAAAAATGTTATTATGGTGGATGATATGGTAGCCACCGGAGGAAGCCTGACGGAAGCGGCGCAGGCGCTTAAAAAAGAAGGCGCAAAAGATATTTACGCGGCCATTACGCACGCTGTACTATGCGGGCCCGCGATAGAAAGACTTAAAAACTCGGAAATAAAGGAAATGGTGGTTACTGACACCATCCCGCTTTCCGACGAAAAGAGAATAGGCAAAATAACACAGCTTTCTATTGCCCCGCTCTTGGCGGAAGCAATAAAAAGAATACATAACGAAGAAACAATCAGCGCATTGTTCGAGTAGATCAAGGAGGAGAGGTAAATGGAAAAGATCATTCTAAAGGCGGAAGTAAGAAATGAACTGGGGAAAAACCCGAATAAACATTCCAGAAGAGAAGGCAAAATTCCGGGAGTAGTTTACAAGGGCGGCAAAGGCGGAACAAACATCATGGTTGATAAGCAGGAGTTATGGCATGTGATGCACACCGACGCCGGGGAAAACGTAATTATTACACTTAATATTTCCGGCGGTGACAAAAAAGTAGAAAAGACCGTCATTGTCAAAGAAATACAGGCAGAACCGGTGCATGATCAGGTTCTTCATGTTGATTTCCAGGAAATATCGTTAACCGAAAAAATCAAGGTTAATGTTCCGATAGTCGTTAAAGGAACGGCAAAAGGCGTTACCGACCAAGGCGGCGTTTCCGCGCAGGCTCTTTGGGAACTTGAAGTTGAGTGTTTGCCGACTGAGATTCCTGAAAATATCGTTGTGAAAATTGATGATCTTGAGCTTGGGCAGGCAATTCATGTTAAAGAGCTCAAACTCCCCGAAGGCGTAAGGGCAGTTGTGGATCCAGAACGTATTGTAGTAAGCGTCCACATGCCTAAGGCTGAAGAGGAAGAAGTGAAAGAGGCTGTAGAAGGCGAAGAAGTAGCGGAGCCGGAAGTTATTAAGAAGGGTAAGAAAGAAGAAGAGGAAGAAGTTGCTGCCGAGGGTGAAGAAGCGGCCGCTCCTAAGGAAAAAGAATAACAACACTGGTTACGCTTTGGCAAGAATCTGAAACTATGAAGATTATTATCGGGCTCGGCAACCCGGGCATGAGGTATAAGAACACGAGACATAACGTTGGTTTTAGAGTTCTCGACCAGATTGCCAAGGAATATAAGTTCTCGATAAAGAAAAAGGGATACCAGGGTATTTACGGTGTAGCCAAAATTGAAAATAGCCAGGCAATGCTCTTTAAACCGCTGACATACATGAATCTTTCGGGCGAAGCTGTCCAGGCCCTCTGTTCGTCAAAGCTCAAGGACAAAAATGATCTCTTGGTGATTACTGACGACGTAAACCTGGAAATCGGTGTTTTAAGATTGAAGGACAAAGGTTCTTCCGGCGGGCATAACGGTCTAAAGTCGATAATTGAGCAAATGGGTCAGGATTTCGCGAGACTAAGAATTGGGGTTGGGGGAAAGCCGGAAGAAGCCGATCTTTCGTCGCATGTTTTATCTTCTTTTTCGAGGGAAGACAGAAAAATAGTAGATGAAACAATAGAAAAAGCGGCTGAATGCGCGGCAATATGGATATAAAGCGGGGTCAAAGCCGCTATGAACCTTTACAATTAATATTATTCTTGAATAAGGCACGCGTAGTGTGTTATTATTTTAACCAAAACGTGCTTGGTAAACAGTAAAAAATGGAGAATGGTGATAAGATATGGAACAAAACATTAGATTGTACTCGGCGCTGGTTATTGTAAATACCGCAAAGGGCGCTTCTGAAGAAGAAGCAAAAGCGATAGTTAAATCTATCATTGGTGAAAATTCAGGTGAAATAGTTAAAGAAAATGTTATGGGCAAAAGAATGCTTGCTTACCCGATAAAAAAACAGCAGGAAGGGTTCTATTATGAAATTTTCTTTAACGCCAAACCTGAAGCGATTATCAAGATAGACCGTCAATTTCAGATTAATACAAACATTTTAAGATCGATTATTTCTAAAGAAAAGAAAGCGATATAATAATTTCGCATAGGCGGAACTATTTAGTGTTTGCGAGAAAAGCGAAGAAAAAGGAGCTATTATGGCGGCCAGTTTGAACAAAGTGTTTTTGATGGGGAACTTGACGAGAGATCCCGAGCTTAGATATGTTCCCTCCGGAGCTGCGGTTGCAAACTTTACTGTTGCCGTTAATAGGACATACAAAGATAGTTCCGGCGGCAAAAAAGAAGAGGTAAGTTTTATCCGCGTAGTTATTTGGGGTAAGATGGCCGAGGTTTGCGGCGAGTATCTGTCAAAAGGAAGACCGGTTTTGGTTGAAGGCAGATTGAGGTCAAGATCCTGGGAAGCGCAGGACGGTCAGAAAAAGAACACTCTCGAAGTTGTGGCCAATAGCGTTCAGTTCCTGGGGTCGAAAGGTGATAAGCCGAAGCAGGAAGTCGCGCAGACGCAAGAAGCCGGCAGTATAGATCTTAACGCTGAATTCGGCGAGGAAGAAGGTTCTGCGGGTTCTACGGGTTCTACGGAGGATATACCATTTTGAATTCAAATTAAAAAATAGAAGCAAAAAGAGAAAATTAAAAAAAGTGACGAGGGGATGATATGGCGAAAAAGAAAGAACTAAAACCAAGAAGAATATTCAAGAAAAAACCGTGCAGACTGTGTAAGGACAAGGTGAAGAGTGTTGATTTTAAAAATGTTGATTTGCTTAATAGATTCATTACCGAGAGAGGCAAAATTCTCGCTACACGGCTTTCCGGTAATTGTGCAAAACACCAGAGAATGGTCGCAGGCGCTATAAAAAAGGCTAGGCTCGTTGCTCTAATTCCTTTTGTTAAAGTAGTCTCCGGCCCCAGCAGAGAACGCACATTTAAGGGAGGTAGAAGGTGAAGGTACTATTGATAAAAGACACTTCAAATCTTGGGGTGATCGGCGATGAGATCGAAGTAAAAGACGGGTACGCCAGAAATTATTTGATTCCCCAAAGAATAGCTATTGAATCGACAAAAGGGGCTATCCGCATAATTGAAGAGAAAAAACGCCAGAAGAGGCGAAGAGAAGAAAAGATTATCGCGGAGTGCAAAGAGCTTGCGGGAAAGATCAAAGATGTGTCATGCACAATTTCCGTTGAATCAGGCGAAGAAGATAAGCTGTTCGGATCCGTTACATCGGAGATGATCGCCGACAACCTGAAAGCTGAAGGCATAGAGCTTGATAAGAAGAAAATAGTTATTGAAGAGCCCATAAAGACTCTGGGCGTTTATAATGTTGTACTCAAACTGCACCCAGAGGTAAAGGCAGAGCTTAGAGTTTGGGTAGTCAAAAAGTAAAAACAATTTTTTCTCATAATGATTTCAAAGGATCTTGTCGGAAAAGTACCTCCACAGAATATCGAGGCTGAATCCGCGGTTTTAGCCTCAATGCTTCTTGACAGGGAAGCGATCGCTAGGACTATCGAAATTCTCGACGGTGAATCCTTTTACAAAGAAGCCAACAGAAAAATTTATGACGCTATCGTAAAGCTCTATGACTTAAACGAAGCCATAGACCTGGTTACGATTATTGAAGAGCTTAAAAAACGCGACCTCCTTGAACATGTGGGAGGGCCAGCGTACATAACAGAGCTCGCGGGAGGCGTTCCCACTGCGGCAAATGTAGAATATTACGCAAAGATTGTAAAGGAAAAGCATCTTTTAAGAAGCCTCATCAACACAGCCACTCAGATTGTCACAGAAAGTTTTGAACCCTCAAGTGAAGTCGGAGAAATCCTGGACCGCGCCGAAAAACTTATTTTTAATATTACGTCCGACAAAAACCGGTCAGCCCAGCAGATTTCGCCCAGAAAGGATATCGTTAAAGACAGCATTGAAACGATTGACAGGCTTTACCAGAGAAAAGAAAACATTACCGGCATTCCCACGGGTTTCCATGATTTTGATATTATGACGGCGGGTCTGCAGAAATCTGACATGATTGTTCTTGCGGGCAGACCCTCGATGGGTAAAAGCGCTTTTGCAACCGCTATTCTTGAACATGCCGGGCTTGTGTCAAAAGTTCCGTGCGCTTTGTTCAGCCTGGAAATGTCAAAAGAACAGCTGGTGCAGAGAATGCTTTGTTCGATTGCAAATGTTAACGCCCACAAGGTAAGAACTGGTTTTTTCTCGCAGACGGACTGGCCGAAACTTGTAAGCGCCGCCGGAAAATTATCAGAGTCGCCGATTTACATCGACGATACACCGGCCATATCGGCGCTTGAATTAAGGGCAAAAGCAAGAAGGCTAAAGGCGCGTCATGACATACAGCTTTTAATAATTGACTATCTTCAGCTTATGAGGGCCGAAACAAGATCAGACAATAGACAGCAGGAGATATCTGAAATTTCAAGATCCCTGAAAGCTCTGGCACGCGAACTTGACATCCCCGTCATAGCCGTAAGCCAGCTCTCGCGAGCTGTTGAACAAAGGTCCGATCACCGGCCTCAGCTTTCGGATTTAAGGGAGTCGGGCGCCATTGAACAGGATGCGGACCTCGTAGTTCTTCTTTTAAGGGAAGAATACTATAACCCGACAGAAGAAAATAAAGGACAGGCGGAGGCAATTATCGCCAAGCAGAGGCATGGTCCCGTTGGGTCGGTTAAAATGGCCTTTCTGCACGAGTATACAAAATTTACTAATTTATCGAGAGTTTCTGACGAAGAGGAAGGATTCTAAAAATGAAAAAATTTATCAAGATCATGGCAGTTATCGTGTCGGTTATGTTTTTTGCAAACATTGCTTTTGCCGAAAGAGACACCGCTGGGAATGCCCAGGAAAAGGCTGAAGACACAGTCCAGAAAACTTCTGAAGATACTGCACAGAAAGCTCTTCCGCAAACGGCACAGGATACCACTCAGACGCAGACGCCGCTTCCAGCCGCAGCAGTTTCGGGCGAGAAGCATATTGTGGATATACAGATTAAGGGAAATAATGCCGTGAGCACTTCGACGATATTAAATAAGTTGAAGTTAAAACCCGGCGATGTTTTTGAGGAATCGGCGCTTAATAAGGAGCTAAAACGATTGTACGCCATGGGTTTTTTCAGCGATGTTTTTGTTGAAACCGAAACCGTCGCAGAAGGCGTGGTTGTCACCTTTACTGTTGTCGAGAAGCCGATAATTGAAAGCATAGAATTTAAAGGAGCCGCCAAAATAAAAGGCCCGAGGCTTCAGAAAAAAGTAACGATACAGAAGGGCGACCTTTTGGATTTAAACAAAATCTCACAGGATATGGCGGCGATAAAGGCTTACTATGTTGAGCAGGGGTTTTCCAACATTTCAGTGAATTATGAGGTTGAAACAGACCCCGAAACGCTTAAGGCAAAACTTATTTTTGTTATAAATGAGGGTTTTCCCATAAAGGTGAGAAAAATAACGGTGGAAGGCAATAAAAGCATCAAGTCGGGTGAAATTCTGAACCTTATGGCAACGAAGACAGCGTGGTGGTTTATCCGTAAAGGCGCTTTTGACGACGAGACTTTTCAGGCCGATCTTAACAGGGTAAGCGCTTATTACAGGGGTAAGGGTTTTCTTGATGCTAAGGTTTCGAGTAAGGAGGATTATTCGGAAGACGGCAAATCCATGTATATAACCGTGGTTGTCAACGAGGGCGAACGGTATTTGGTAGGCGATATCAGCGTAAAGGGAAGCCTTGTCTTTACGGAACAGGAAGTAAGAAAAAAAATAAAGATGAAAACGGGCGATCCGTTTGATTATGAGCAGATAAAGAACGATGTGGAGTCTGTAAGGAGCTTATATTTCGATGCCGGATACATGGATGCGGAAATAGATTTAAATCACCGTTATAACGGAACTACCGGAAAAATGGACCTCGAATACAATATTACTCCCCACGATATTGTTTATGTCGGAAAAGTGAATATTATCGGGAACACCAAAACCAAGGATAAAGTAATAAGAAGAGAGCTCAGGCTTTATCCCGGCGAAAGGTATGATGGTGAAAAACTTAAAAAGAGCAAAGAAAGAATATACAACCTAGGGTTCTTTGAGGATGTGTATTTTGAAACAGTGCCCAGCGAGGAAAAAGACGTAAAGGATCTCAACGTTACGGTGAAAGAGACAAAAACCGGTGAATTTTCTTTTGGCGGCGGATACAGCAGCATAGACGCTTTCATCGGATTTGTTCAGGTTTCGCAGAAAAACTTTGATATCTCCAACTTCCCGACTTTTACGGGCGGAGGACAGAACTTAACAGCGCGCGCTGAAATGGGAAGTTCACGAAATAATTATCTCTTAAGCTGGACCGATCCCTGGATTTTTGGTTATCCTTATCTTTTCGGATTCGAGCTTTATAGAAACGAACATAAAAGATACGGTGACACCGGATATGGTTACGACGAAACAAGGACCGGCACAAGCTTTACATTGGGTAAAGAGATAACCGATTATATCGGGACAAGCGTTGTATACAACATTGAACAGGTAACAATAGGGAACATTCCGGATAATGCCACGGATGATCTTAGGAAAGAGCAGGGAACCAACTGGATCAGCAGGGCTACCTGGAACCTGGGTTTCGATAATCGCGATAACAAATATTCTCCGACAAAAGGACTTAATACGGGTATTTCTTTAGAAAATGCCGGAGGGTTTATTGGCGGGGACAAGGATTTTGTTAAAGGCTGGGTGCATGCGGCATATTACCACAGCATTATACCGAAAGTGGTTCTTGAGTTAAAAGGACGTACCGGCGTGGTAGAAAATTACGGGGACAGCGACGATGTGCCGATATATGAAAGATACTTTGTTGGAGGAGCCACTACAGTTCGAGGTTACAGGCAAAGAGGTATTGGCCCAAGGGATGCGGGAACAAACACGGCTCTTGGAGGAGAGGCCATGGCAGTTGCTAACACCGAAGTCACTTTTCCTCTTTATAAAAACCTGATTAAGGGAGCCGTATTTTATGACGTTGGTAATGTATGGGAAAATTATTCAGATGTCTTCACGGGAAGCGAATATAAACAGGGCGTTGGTCTCGGTGTGAGGGTAAAAACTCCTATCGGGCCGGTAAAACTGGATTATGGATATCCGTTAAACAAAAATTATGATGATGAGGACACCGGAGAGTTCTATTTTAGCGTAAGTCACGGTTTTTAAAACTAAGGGGGCAATAAAATGCTGAGGAAAATTTCATTTCTTTTATGTATGTGTTTTTTAATTGTTATTGTAGCGCCGGTAGCAGCTTTTTCCGCTGAGGCCAAGACCGCCATAGTTAACATGAAAACGGCTTTTTATGAGTATGAAAAGACGAAAACCATGGAAAAAGAGCTGGAAGGCGTGACAAACAAACTGTCAGAAGACAGAAAAAAAAATGGTGGACGTGCTTAATAAGCAGCGCGGCGAACTTGATCTATTATCGGGCGATGCGAAAAATAAGAAAAAAATCGAAATAGATAAAAACCTTGCGCAGCTTGCTGAGTTTGACAGGGAATCCCGCAGACAGCTTATGGCGAAGAGAAACGATATGTTCAAGGAAGTTATTGATGAAATAACCCTGATTATTCAGGATATAGGGAAAAAAGGAAACTACGACTATATTTTTGATGAGCAAGGCGTAAGATATTACAAGGAAAGCTCTGATATTACACAAGAGGTTCTGAAAAGACTTAACAAAAAGTAAAAGTTAATAAGCGAATAAAGACCAGCCGTAGAGCGGCTGGGAGAATAGGCAGGCCGGAGAAAAAACACCTCCGGCCTGAATAATTTTATGTTTAAAAGAAAAGAAAGAACAATAAAGCAGGAAATAACTTTTGGCGGCAAGGCTCTCCAGACAGGGAAGAATGTCAATGTCAGATGTTTACCGGGTGAGGAAGGAACGGGAATAGTTTTTCGAAGAGTGGATATCGCGGGAAAACCGGAAATATTTTTAAAAGAAGGGGTTTTATCCGGCGAAAAAAAAAGAAGAAGCGCAATTAGGTCCGGTAAGGCGGAAGTCGAGACGGTTGAACATCTCCTGGCGGCCCTATGGGCGCTCGAAATCGATAATATCGTAATTGAACTTGATAGGCCGGAACTCCCTGCGATGGATGGAAGCGCCTGGGGATTTTGCAAGGCATTAAGAAAGGCGGCGCTCGAAGAGCAGGCAAAGGAAAGAGAATATATCGTTATTCAGGAAGAGATTGAGCTTGTTAACGGCGACGCTAAACTTAAAGCCGTCCCCTCCGAAACATTCAGCGCTTCTTATTACATCGATTACAATATTAAATCTGTTAACAAGGAGCTTTTTGAGTATAATGGTGATAAGAATGTATTCTTTAGAGACATTGCACCGGCAAGAACATTCTGCCTGAAAAGGGAAGCGCTCTTTTTAATACTGCTGGGCCTCGGGAAAGGCGCGAATTTTGAAAACACTCTCGTGCTTGGGAAGAACGGCCCTGTTAAAACGGAGATGAGGTTTCAGAATGAACCCGTAAGACACAAAATGCTGGATTTAATAGGAGATTTGTATCTTCTTGGGCGGCCTATAATAGGCAAATTTTACGCGCACAAATCCGGACATACGCTTAACGGCGAAATGATAAAAATGATATACGAAAAGTATGTGACCCAGCACTAATTTTATTACAAATTAGTGCCGGGTTTAATTCCCACACATGACTTACTCACGCGAAGCGTTCGTAAATCATGTGCTCATTAAAAAAAAGGGAGAAAAAATGAGCGGGAAAATTGTTGATATCAAAGGAATAATGGCAAGAATACCTCACAGGTATCCATTTTTGTTGGTTGACAGAGTTCTCGATTATGAAGTCGGCAAAAGGA
>JBFZAV010000182.1:0-3178 GCA_041308745.1 Candidatus Omnitrophota bacterium
GACGGATCGCTTTGCCATGGATGAGTATAAAAAACTTTTTGAACCGTATGAAAGAGTGTGATTATGTTTTACGAAGAACATTCCGCTTTAATGTATAAAAAAATCAGCTTGAGCTGGAACAAAAGAAACGAAATACTTTCTCTGACGAGGTATCTTAAAAACCCGATGTGGTTTCTCTTATCCGAACTTCCGCAAGACATAAAATTATTTAAGCAAACACCCATCGGCGAACATCTTAAAAATATAGGCGTATCCCCGGATGAAATACCAAAAGAACTGAAGGCTTTTTATGAAAACTGCCAGAAGGCAATAAAGAACAAAGCGGTTGAGCAGTTTTTTTATGGCACCAACTATCATGGGCTCTGTTATCCTTTAATGTATGAAGACATGGTTTTCGGCATAATAATCCTGTATGGGATGCGCAAGTCGGTAAAAACTAAACTGCTGTCGATAGTTGTCTCTCTTATAGATACAGTGGTAAGGGAAGTTGAAAAAGAGGTCGAGCTGGAAGAACTGAACGAAACGATCCGCCCAAGGGCAATCGCTTTATCAACAGTTCATACTGTTCACAGGCTTATGGGGACAACGCTGGATATCGGGGAACTTCTTCCGCGAATAGCCAGATTATCCTTACAGGTTATAAGGGCTAACAGATGTTCGATAAAGCTTCTGGATAAAAAATGCAAAACGCTTCTTCCTAAGTGCACAATAGACCTGAGAAAGAAAAAAACAAAGTTAAAAAAGGTTGCGATAGGCAGATATGCCCCCGGAAAAGCCGTTAAACACAGCTGTTCTATACGAGGTGACAGTTTTCTTGCCACTCCGCTTATCGATGAAAATTTAATAGGCGTTATTACGCTTTACGATAAACTGGATGCCGAACCTTTTACTGTTTTTGACGAAGAGATAATGAAAACTCTGGCCGAACAGAGCGCCATCGCGATAAGAAACGCCCAGCTCTTTCAGGAGCAGGAAGATCTTACAAAGGGAAGCATTAAATGCATTTCCCAGCTTTTAGAGACAAGGGCTCACATACTAAATAGACCCGAAGGGGCAATATCGAAAATAATTACGCTGATAGGCAGAAATTTCAATATGAACGAGTCCGAAATTAAAAGGCTGCAGTACGCGGCCATGCTTCACGATGCCGGACAGATCGGTGTACCCGAAAAAGTTCTGATGAAGCGGGGCGAACTCACAAAAGAAGAATATGAAATAATTAAAATGCATCCGGTGAGGGGGGCTTCTTTGCTTTCTAAAATAAAACCGCTTAAATCCATTATTCCGATTATCTTATATCACCATGAAAATTATGACGGGTCGGGATATCCGAAGGCGCTTAGAGGCCAGAGCATACCATTATCAGCGCGAATCCTTGCCGTCGTGGCTTCTTTTGAAGCTATGATAACAATAAAGTCCTACCGAAAAGCTCTGCCTCTTGAAAAGGCCATCGAAGAAGTTAAAAAATCCTCAGGTAAACAGTTTGACCCCAAAGTGGTGAAATTTTTTGAAGAAGTAGTAAAAAGGGCCGATGTTAAAAAACTCCTTAAAAAGGAACTCAAGAAATGAGGGCTAAATTCCTCAAATTCTTCTTATACGCCGCTCTCGTATTAATAATCTCTGTCTTAGTTATTGATCTGTTCCCCGGAACATTTATTAAATTTTATTGCAACACCCTTACGGACTATTCGATAAATTACAAAAAATGGAAAGGCACACTCTTAACCAGCAATGTTGTTGAAGGCTTAGGTGTTAATTTAAAAAAAGAAGATCTTTCCTTGGAGGCAAAAACCGCTCTTATTTCTTTTAATTCGCTCGGTTCTTTTAAAAAATCAAAACTCATTTTTAATTTCCAGTTTAATAATGTAAAATTTTTGGTTAAAAACAAAAAGGCAGAAAACGGCGTTCTCGGGAAAGGCAATTTTTTATCCGTTCCTTTTTCTTCGGGATGGGAATATGACGAGATTAAGTTCGATGTTGAGGCTAGCCCAATATCGTTTTCCGTAAAAAATATTGATGCTAAAGCCAAACAGGTCGAAATTACCGGTGATTATGTTTATAAAATTGTAACGAAAAAAATGCATTTAAACCTGGATGTTTCATTTTCCCCCGAAACAATGGACCAATATCTCGGGGAATATAAAAATATGCTTTTTGCCCCCAACGAAAAAGGGTGGTACACCTCAAACATTCTCCTGGAAGGAACAAAGGATAAACCCCGCCTTGCGATCCAATCAGATATGTTTCAAATGAATGTCAAAGGAGAATGATTCGTACTATCGTACTATCGTGCTATCGTATAATGCGGGGCTATTTATTGCTTGAATATTTCATTTTTTATGCTAAAATATTGGGTCATGAAAAGCGACAATTGCCAAGGGGATTTATTCGGTCAGGAGATGCAGGATATAAAAGCCAGGAAACCGGGCTTTTTCGACAAATATACCGCCCAAAGATTTTTGCCGCAAGTTAAGATATCTATTGAATATATAATAATAATTTTAATCTCAATTTTGCTTCTTGTTATTCTGTCTTATGCGGTAGGTGTTGAGGTTGGAAAAAGGTCGCTTCCCGGGGATGTTAGAAAAAGTTTTATCGACAGCACAGAAGTAGTTGAGCCAGAAAAGATAGAAGTTGTTGAAAGAATAGAATTTATTGAAAAAATAGAGGAACCGATAGTTGTTCCTGAAAACGTGGCTCAAGCGGTTCAGGAAAAACCGGCCAAGGAGAAGGTAAAGACTCCGGCAAAACCTTCTGTAGATGCATACGTAATACAAATTGCCTCGTTCAAAAAGGAACAGTCGGCAAAAGACGAAATCGCTAAACTGAAGGCAAAAGGGATAAAAGTTTTCATTGAAACAAAAGGTGAATGGTATATAGTAAGGGCCGGAGGCTATCCAACGATTGATAAAGCCAGAGAAGCCCTGAATCGGCTAAGAGAGTTTTATAAAGATTGTTACATAAGAAAAGTAGAATGAATATCATAATAGGAGGATAAGTAAAAATGACTCAACATCGCAGTTTAAAAGCAGGGAACAAGGAAGGGAGATTCCGATCTGTTCTTAAAAGATTCGAAAGGATAAAAGAACTTTCAGAAACAGAAAAGTGGAACGACGAAAAAGATTCCGTTTATAAACTCCCCAAGATAAAACGCATTATGTTTAAGGCCAAGAAAACC
>JBFZAV010000183.1:0-2557 GCA_041308745.1 Candidatus Omnitrophota bacterium
AACCTTCTTCTACATAAACATATCCCAGATAATTCAAGGCTTCCGCAAAATCCGGGAACTTCTCAACTATCTCTTCAAGAGTCTTAATTGCTTCTTTTCTTCTCTTGTCGCTGTCTAAAGCCGCCGCAAAGTAGAATCTAAATATTTTGTTTTCGGGTTCCTTTTCGGCCGCGACAGTGTAATACTCAACCGCTTCTTTGGTATTTCTTTTTATCGAGGCAAGATACCCGAGACTGGCATAAATTACGGCGTCTGAAACACCCGACCGTAACGCCTCTTTAAGTATTTCTTCCGCCTTGTCAAATTGTTTCTCGACGACATAAATACTGAAGATTCTCAAATAAGGTTCCGGCGAAGTCACATCAAGCTGAATTAAAATGCGATTATATTCAACGGCCCTTTCGGTGTCGCCAAGTTTATAATAAATTTGCCCCAAGCGCACATTGGCTTCTTTGTTCAAAGGCGCAATTTCGGAAACCTTTTCATACTGCCCTATCGCTTCGGGGAATTTTCCCTCGATCTCATAGATAAGGCCCAAAAGCATCTGGGCTTCAAGATAATCCTTCTCAACTTCTATGGCCTTTTTCAAAGTTTCTTCGGCCTTATCCATTTTATTGAGCTTGCTGTAGATGAGCCCAAGATTGAAGTAGAGAAAGGCGTCGTCTTTTCTTATTTCCAGGATTTTCTCATAAGTCTCGGCGGCCTTATCAAGTTTTTGTTCGGCGATAAAAAGATCCGATAAAAACGTAAGGATCTTCAGATTTCCCGGCTCGTATTCAAGCGCCTTCCCGTACTCGCCTTCTGCCAGAGCGTATTCTCCTTTTGCTGTATGAATAAGCGCCAGGAGAAGATAAGGCTGTATGTCCGCAGGGGAAAGCGAAACCGCTTTATCCAGCGTTTCTTTCGCTTTGTCAAAATCGCCTTTTAAAACAAAATCCGCGCCAAGCTTCAAATATATGTCGCTGACATCGTTTTTATATGAAAGAGCTTTTTCGTATTCCTCGATTGCGCGAGGAATATCCATCATGTTATCGTACAAAATGCCCATTAGATAGTGGGCCAACGCATTTGATTCGTCATTAAATTCTTTGCCGGATGTTCTATCTTTGTCGATTTTTTCGCGTAAAAGCAAAGAACTATCCTTACTTATTGCGCTGGTAAAAGAAAAAGCGCAACATAGAAGGATAAGAAAAAGAAAAAAGCGCATATCTCGTTATACTTTCCTCTTCTTATGTCTGTCTCTTCTCATTCTTTTTTTTCTCTTGTGTCTCTTTACTTTTTTAATTTTTCTTTTTCTGCCGCATGGCATATGCTTTTGTCACCTCCATCCTTCTCTTTTCCCTAGTAAATCACTTTGTTCAAAGGATATTCAATTATACCTTCAGCGCCGGCTTTTTTAAGCGCCGGTATAATTCTCTTTACTTCTTCCTCATCAACGATTGTTTCTATTGCCACCCAGTCCGTATTATAAAGCTGTGAGATGGTTGGCGTGTTGATCGCGGGAAGCATCTTTATGAGAGCTTTCACATTGCTCTTCTTTACGTTCATTTTGAGCCCGACTTTATTCTCTGCGACAATCGCCCCCAAAAGCAGCATGATAATTTTTTCGATTTTTTCTTTTTTCCAGGGGTTCTGCCATGCGGCGATATTCGCGATAAACTGTGTCGTTGATTCGCAAACAGTATCAATTATCCGAAGATCGTTGGCCCTTAAGCTTGAGCCTGTTTCCGTAACCTCAACAATGGCATCAACGCCTATTTTAGGCTTAACCTCGGTAGCGCCCCAGCTAAATTCAACCTCAGCATTTACCTTTTTCCTTTTAAGATATTTTTTAGTGACTTTCACGAGTTCCGTAGCTATTCTCTTTCCCCTTAAATCCTTTACGGTTCTTACCTTGGAGGAGTTGGGAACTGCCAGCACCCATTTTACGGGCCTCATACTTTGTTTGGCATATATCATTTCGGCAACTTTTTTCACCTTCGACCCGTTTTCCTCAACCCAATCATTTCCCGTAATACCGCAGTCCAGAATACCGTCCTCGACATAGCGCGCCATCTCCTGGGCCCTGAATAAAACAAGCTCAATCTCGGCGTCGTCAATCGACGGAAAATATGATCTTTCCGAGACCTTTATTTTAAATCCGGCTTTTTCAAAAATTTTAATTGTGCTTTCCTGGAGGCTTCCTTTCGGAATACCAAGTTTCAGCTTATTTTCTTTTTTCATAATCATCCCTTTTGTGCCTCTTTAAAAGACAGATTACCCCTACTATCATGTGCAGGCACATATCATATTAATATTTTACGTGTAATTGTATATCATTAATATATGATAGTCAAACCTTTTTAGGACCGCGGGATAAGCATCAGATATGTCAGGCAGGCTCTTTCCAGGGCAAGAGTGCGCACGTAAGCCTCTTCAAGGTTTTTCCCCACAATAACAGCTCCGTGCTTTCTCATTAGTACGGCGCCGTAACCTCTTCTTATTTCATGACTTATTGTATCGGCGAGTTTTTGCGATCCGGGCTGGATATACTCGATAACGGGCACTTTTTCTCCCA
>JBFZAV010000184.1:0-10617 GCA_041308745.1 Candidatus Omnitrophota bacterium
CCCTTCTGGATTGCTCTTTTCTTTGCTCCATCATAAGCTCAAAGAAGCTTAATGGCGAGGATGTGTTTAAATTGGTCGACACGTATGGTCTTCCGATCGATGTCATTATTGAAGAGTCTGAATCGAGAGGCGTTACGGTTGATGTCGCAAAATTTGAGCTTCTTATGGAACAAAGAAAAGAGCAATCCAGAAGGGGAAGCAACATCGAGTCGGAGTTTATTTTTCAGCCCGACAAGTTTAATAACGCTCCAAAGCCTGAATTTGTAAATGATATTCCGCTTAAAACAAAGATAGAGTTCATAATTCAGGGCGATGAAGAGGTTAGCAAAATAGAAGAGGGTGAGGTTGCGGAAATTATAACCAGGCCCCAGAGCGGTTTGTTGTACGCCGAGGGCGGCGGCCAGGTGGGAGATAAGGGATCGATCGCGAAAGACAATGCCCTTATCGAAATAATAAACACATTTCAGACAGACGGAAGAAAGGTTCTGGAAGTTAAGGTTATAAAGGGCTCTTTCAGTAAGGGCGACAGCGTTAAACTTACGATCAGCGATGAAATTAAAAAGAATACGGCATGCAATCATACGGCCACACATTTGGTGCAGGCCGCACTACGAAAAGTTTTGGGCGAACATGTTAAACAGTCAGGTTCGTATGTTGATGATAAGAGGTTAAGGTTTGATTTTACGCACATGAAAAAGCTTACCTCCCGAGAGATCCGCAAGGTTGAGGATATAGCAAACGATATTATCGAAAAAAGTATTAGTGTGTGTAAGGAGGAAAAACCCTTAAAAGCCGCGAAAGAAGAAGGAGCGCTGTCTTTCTTCGGCGAGAAATACGACGATGTTGTGAGGGTAGTCACGGTTGGCGACGCTTCGAAAGAACTTTGCGGCGGAACCCATGTTGACAATACGAGCGAAATAAGGTTTGTAAAAATTGTAAATGAAAGTTCGGTGGCGAGCGGCATACGCCGCATAGAGGCAGTAACGGGGAAGAGCGCGGTTAGCTGGATTAATAGTTCAGCCAAGGATCTTCTGGACATGTACGAGAAGACCGTGCATTCTCTTGAGGGCGCCGACGAAATTATTGATTCCATACCGAATTTTAGGGTTGTTTTAGAGAAGGTTAAAAAATTGTCCGCGAATGAGCTGGATGTAAACAAAAATATTTTGTACGAGTTTGAGGATGAGATAAAACCTGTTTTTTCCAAATTGAAAGAGGCGCTGGAAAAGGCATCCAAGCAGAAAGAGAAGCAGAGCCTCGAAGAAGCCTTTAACGAGGCGAAAGAAAAGCTTGAGGATGCGGTAAACAATAAGGAAAAAATAGGCGATGTTTACCTTGTCGCCGAAATTATTGAAAACATCGATATGAATCTTTTGAGAAAGGCGTCGATGTTTATTGAAAAGAATATGCCATCGGGCGTTATAGTTCTCGGAAGCGGCAGTGGCGACAAGGCATATTTAACGTGCACAGTGTCGAAAGATCTTATAGAAAAGGGAATAAGCGCAAAAAATATTATTAACGAAATTTCTAAAAAGATTGATGGCTCCGGAGGCGGCAAGGAAAGTTTTGCCCAGGCCGGAGGGAAAAAACCAGAGGGTCTCGGCGAGGCTTTAGAGGAAGTTCGAAGAATACTGGGATAGAGGGGTAAATAAAATGAGAAAAGTAATAGTTGGAAGCGAAACATTTAATAGCATAGTTAACAGGTATGATTCGGGTTTATCCCGCGTTCAAAAAACCGTCTCTAAAATTTTAGAGACGGTCCGTGAAGATGGAGATGACGCCGTAATAAGATACACAAAAAAATTCGATAAGGTAGAACTTGCCAAAAAAGATCTTCGCGTCAGCGAGGCGGAGATAAGCGGCGCTTATCAGGATATTAAACCGGAGCTTATTAACACGCTCAAGAAGGTAATACGGAACATTAACAAATTTTACAAGGAACAGATCCCGAAATCATGGCTTTACAAAGATATTCCCGGCATAGAACTCGGGGAAAGATTTACGCCGATAGAAAAGGTGGGCGTTTACGTGCCGAGCGGCACGGTGCCTTTAGTTTCCAGCGTTTATATGACGGTTCTTCCGGCAAAATTGGCCGGCGTGAAAAAGATAGTTCTTGTTTCGCCGCCCAATAAGTACAAAAGTATAGACCCGTACATACTGGCCGTGGCGAACCTTCTTAAAGTTGATGAGATATATAAAGTCGGAGGAGCCCAGGCTATAGCGGCCCTGGCATACGGCACGAAGACAATCCCTAAGGTAGATAAAATTATAGGACCCGGCAACGAATATGTTACGGAAGCGAAGAGACAGGTTTTTGGTTACTGCGATATCGACATGCTAGCGGGGCCGAGTGAAGTTTTGATAATCGCGAGTCAGCACGCTGACATTAAATTTTTAAAGAATGATTTATTGTCTCAGGCGGAGCATCATAAGGGGCGGGCTATTCTTATTACCCCGTCGAAGAAGATTTTTAACGCGCTTCATGGGGACCCTGAAATCAGGGGCTATATCATTAAAGTGAATAATCTGGATGAAGCCGCCCAGATTTCAAATATGATAGCGCCGGAACATTTACAGCTTATGGTTAAATCGCCGGTAAGGCTTATGAACAAGATTACGAATGCGGGGGCGATTTTTCTGGGAGACTATTCGCCGGTCGCTTTGGGCGATTATATCGCCGGGCCCAGCCACGTGCTTCCGACGGGCGGAACGGCCAGATATTTTTCGGGCCTGAATTTAAGAACTTTTATAAAAAGTTCCCATGTTATTTCTTATACAAAGAAAGCGCTTTGTGAATCGGCTCATTGGGTCAGGGAATTAACCCGTCTTGAGAAGCTCGAACAGCACTGGAAATCGATTGAAGTAAGGTGTGATCAGAATTAAAAGAGAAAAACCGAAAATACAAAAATTGGAGGATTTATGGGTTTGTTTGAAAAGCATCCGGCTCGTAGGAAAATTTCATACGAAAGAAAATCCAAGGAAACTCAAATTGAGATTTCCAGCCTCAATGTTGATGGAACCGGCGTGACCAATATTAGGACAAGCATAGGTTTTCTTGATCATATGCTTACTCTTTTTGCGTATCAGGGATATGTTGATATAACCATGACCGCCAAGGGTGACACCAATGTGGATAATCACCACTTAAATGAAGATGTCGGCATTGCCCTCGGTGAGGCTTTCAAAAAGGCCCTGGGCGATTGTAAGGGCATAGTCAGAATGGCTTCAGCGGAGATCCCCATGGACATGGCGAGCGCAAAAGTTTTAGTGGATATTTCAAATAGAGGAGCTTTCAGTTTTAAGTTTGAGGGCGGCGTAGATGCGGAAGCTCTTAAAGATGAAGAAGGTTATTCAATCCATTATGCGCAGGACCTTCTTCAATCTTTCGCTAAAAAACTCGGCATGAATCTTCATGTTGAGATAAGCGGCGAAGGCGATATGCATCATTATCTGGAGGCCGCGTTTAAAGGGCTTGGCGTTGCTATGGACAAGGCAACAAGTTTAGACTCAAGAAGAGTGGGAGAAGTTCCTTCGAGTAAAGGAATGTTATAATCGTATGTCGTATATCGTAGGTCGTATGTCGGCGATATACGATTGTACGAACGACGAGAGACGAATACATGATAACAATTATCGATTACGGCACAGGAAACTTAAAAAGCGTGTATAACGCTTTCCGTTATTTGGGCGAAGATGTTAAGGTTTCGGAAGATCCTGCGGATCTTAAGTCCGCGGAAAAAATAGTTCTGCCCGGCGTGGGATCAAGCAAGGACGCAATGAAGGGTTTAATCAAAAGCGGAATGATAGATCCGCTTATGCATGAGATTTCTAAAGGTAAGCCCTTTCTCGGCATTTGTCTCGGCCTACAGCTTTTATTTGAAGAAAGCGAAGAAACGGGCGGAACAAAATGCATGGGTCTTATCAAGGGTAAGGTTAAGTTGTTTGATGCGAAAAAAAACATAAAAGTCCCCCAGATAGGGTGGAATACCATAAAAATAAAAGAGAAAAATTGCCCCTTACTTAAGGGCATTAAGGACGAATCATATTTTTATTTTGTTCATTCATATTACTGCGAAAGCAAAGAGAATAAGTTTACAGCCGGAGTTACTAATTATGGAATAGACTATACTTCTTTCTTATGGAAGGAAAATATTTATGCCGTACAGTTTCATCCGGAAAGAAGCCAGAAAAACGGCATTAAACTTTTAGAGAACTTTGTTAACTTATAAACATGAAAATTATACCGGCAATAGATTTAATTGGAGGCAAAACCGTAAGACTCGAGCAGGGAAAGTATGACAAAAAACTTTCCTATTGCACCGATCCGGTAGATGCCGCGAAGAAATGGGAGGCTTTGGGCGCAAAACTGATTCATGTGATCGATCTTGACGGCGCCAAAGAAGGCCGGCCGGTTAATTTAAGCACAATTAAAAAAATAGTCGGCGCTGTTAATACGCGGATAGAAGTTGGCGGCGGATACCGGAGTGAAGCCGATATTACAACCGCTCTCGAAGCCGGGGCATGGAGAGTAATATTAGGATCGAGAGTTTTAGAAGATTTGGAATTCACGAAAAAGGCTGTCAAAAATTTTAAAGAAAATGTAATTCTCAGTCTTGATGCCGAAAATAAGAAGCTTAAGGCGCGGGGATGGGTAAAAGAAGTTGATATAAATATCTTTGATCTTTTAGATAAGCTCAGCTCGTTCGGGGTTAAAGAAATAATATACACGGATATTTCCCGCGACGGAACGCTTTCCGGTCCGAATGTTGAAGTTTTAAGTGAAATACTGGATAAAACCGATATTAAAATTATCTCGGCCGGAGGGGTCAAAAATATTGAAGACATAAAGAAGCTGAAGAAGCTTGAAAAAAAGGGTTTATCGGGCGTTATCATCGGACGGGCTCTTTACGACGGCACTATTAAACTTGAGGAGGCGATTAATGCTTGCAAAGCGGATAATTCCCTGTCTTGATGTCGCCGAGGGCAGAGTAGTCAAGGGAGTTAACTTTGTTAATCTTATAGATGCGGGAGATCCGGTCGAGAATGCGAAAGTTTATAACGACGAAGGCGCGGATGAACTTGTTTTTCTGGATATTACCGCAAGTCATGAAAATAGAAAGACCATGGTGGAAGTTGTGGAGAAGGTTGCGGAAAGCATTTTTATGCCATTTACCGTAGGCGGCGGAATATCGACCAACGAAGATATAAGAAATCTGCTTAACGCGGGATGCGATAAGGTTTCCATAAATACGTCCGCGGTGAGAAGGCCTAAATTTATAAAAGAAGCAAGCGACAGGTTCGGCAGTCAATGCATAGTTGTTGCGATAGATGCCAAGAAAAAAGGAGATGCTTCCTGGGAAGTTTATGTTCGGGGCGGAAGAGAAGCCACGGGAATTGATGCGATTGAGTGGGCGAAAAAAGTTGAAAGTCTTGGCGCGGGAGAAATACTTTTAACAAGCATGGATCATGACGGCACAAAAGACGGTTTTGCGATAGACTTGACAAAAAGAATCGGTGAAGCCGTCAATATACCCGTAATAGCGTCGGGCGGGTGCGGAAAGCTCGAGCATTTTCTTGAAGTTTTTAGTTTAGCCAAAGCTGACGCGGCTCTTGCGGCATCGATATTTCATTTTAGGGAATTTACCATAGGCCAGGTTAAGGAATACCTTAAGGGAAAAGGCGTAACGGTAAGAATATAGAGAACAAGGAGTGACTATGGGTTTTATCGACAAATTAAATTTTGACGAAAAGGGTTTGATCCCTGCAATAATACAGGACGAAGAAACCGGCAAGGTTCTTACTTTGTGCTATATGAACAAGGAAGCGCTTGAGAAAACTTTTTTTGAAAATAAAATCTATGTCTTCCGGAGATCAAAAGGAAGAATAATGATTAAGGGAGAGACTTCGTCATGCACGCAGGAAGTTAAATCGGTTTATGTCGATTGCGCGGATAATTCTATTTTATTCAAGGTTAAACAAAACAGAGCGGCATGTCACGAGGGATATTTTACATGCTACTTCCGTAAGATCGGCAAAGATGGAAATGAAGTAATTGAAGGCGAAAGAATTTTTGATCCGAAGGAAGTCTATAAAAAGGATTAAGAATTAAGGATTAAGACATGTATAGCTTAACTAGGGAAAAATTTATCGAGCTGTCAAAAAAAGGCAATGTGATTCCCGTATACAGGGAACTACTGGCCGATTTTGAAACGCCTCTAGCCAGTTATTTGAAAATTGAAGAAGGCGAGTTTTCCTATCTTTTGGAATCGGTTGAAAGCGGCGAGAGGCTCGGGCGGTATTCTTTTCTCGGGAGCAAACCTTCTTTAGTGATAGAAAGCAAGGATAAACATATTTTTGTAAGCAAAAACGGGGAAATAGACGCCTTTGATACCGATAAAGATCCCATACATGAAATTAAGAAAATTATGGATGGTTTTAAATTTGTTCCGGTTGAAGGGCTTCCAAGGTTTTGCGGCGGGCTCGTAGGATATATCGGTTATGATATGGTAAGGTTCTTTGAAGAAATACCCGACAAAAATCCCGAAGATTTTGAAGTTCCCGATATGCAGTTTGTCCTTACCGACACGATAATAATTTTTGATCATGTGGATCATAAAATTAAAGTTGTATCCAACGCCATAATTGATCAGGATGCCGGAGAAGCTTACGACGTGGCGGTAGAAAAGATAAATAAAATTATCGAAAATCTTCAAGGAGCGCCCAAACATTTGACAAAAGGGTCCGGCAGAAAAAAGCACGGAGAAGTTATATCAAATTTTTCCAAACCGGAATTCTGCAGAATAGTGGAAGGCGCAAAAGAGCGCATAAAAGCGGGGGATATCATACAGGTTGTTTTGTCTCAGAGGTTTGAGCGTAATACGGAGGCCGATGCGTTTAATATTTACAGGGCCCTTAGGTCCATCAATCCGTCGCCCTACATGTTTTATCTAAATTTTGGAAAATTCAAAATTATCGGGTCAAGCCCCGAAATTCTTGTAAGATGCGAAGACGGCTTGGTTGAGGTAAGGCCCATAGCCGGCACAAGAAGCCGCGGCAAAGACGAAGCGGAAGATTTACGCCTGGAAAAAGAGCTTTTGGCCGACCCCAAGGAGATAGCGGAACATATCATGCTGGTTGATCTTGGCAGGAACGATATCGGGCGTGTTTGCGATTTTTCAACGGTTATTCCCCGCGAAGTTATGAGGATAGAGAGATATTCCCACGTAATGCATATAGTGAGCGATGTTGAAGGCAAGCTCTCTGAAGGAAAGGATATTTTCGACCTTATCAGGGCGACTTTTCCGGCGGGCACGGTTACCGGAGCGCCTAAAGTGAGGGCGATGGAACTTATTGACAAGTTCGAGAATAGAAGACGGGGTCTTTATGCGGGAAGTGTGGGCTACATAAGTTTTTCCGGGAATATGGATCTTTGCATAGCCATAAGGACGATTCTTATGGACGGAAAAACCGCTTATGTTCAGGCCGGAGCGGGTATTGTTTTAGACTCGGATCCGGCAAAGGAATATCTTGAAACAGAGAACAAGGCGAAGGCCATGATGAAAGCAATAGATTTTGCCGAGGGAGGGCTGGAATGATTCTTGTTATAGATAACTACGATTCATTTACATATAACCTTGTTCAGTATGTCGGTGAATTGGGAGAGGACGTTGAGGTTTTCAGAAACGATAAGATAGACATCAATGGAATCAGGGCTCTTTCACCCGAAAGAATTATTATTTCGCCCGGCCCGGGAAGGCCCAATGAGGCCGGGATATCAGAAAGCGTTATAAAAGAGTTCGGCGGCAAGGTGCCCATACTCGGTGTTTGCCTCGGGCATCAGGCCATAGGCGAGGTGTATGGCGCAAATATTGTAAGATCGGACAAGATCATGCACGGAAAGACAAGCGAAGTTTATCATAACGGGAAAGATATTTTTAAAAATATACCGAATCCTTTTACGGCGACCAGGTATCATTCTCTTGTGATCGAACAGACAAGTTTAAAGAATCCTTTGGAGCTGATCGCCTGGACTCACGATAAAGAAATTATGGCGGTACGCCACAGGGACATGCCTGTTTGGGGCGTGCAGTTTCATCCGGAATCTATTTTGACCCTGGAAGGGAAAAATATTTTAAAGAATTTTTTGGAAATTTAACCATGAGCCGATCCGGGATCGGCCGATCCCGGATCGGAAAAGGTTGGTAACGAAATGGACATAAGAGTGGCAATAGAAAAAGCGGTTAACCGTCATAATCTTACGGAAAGTGAAACAAAATCCGTATTTGAGATTATTATGGAGGGAGGAGCTACGCCCAGTCAGATAGCCGCTTTCATAGTCGCCTTAAGAATGAAAGGCGAGACTGTAGATGAAATTACCGGAGCCGCAAAGGTTATGCGCGAAAAGTCGGTAAAAGTTCATCTTGATGATGCGTCCATGGCGCTGGATACATGCGGCACGGGAGGCAGCGGTCTTAAGTCGTTCAACATCTCGACTGTTTCGGCATTTGTTCTTGCGGGAGCGGGCGTGAAAATTGCCAAACACGGCAATAGATCCGCATCAAGCATGTGCGGCAGCGCCGATGTTCTTGAAAAGTTGGGCGTGAAAATTGACGCGCCTGTGAGTATTACCGAAAAATGCATCAATAAAATCAACATCGGTTTCATGTTTGCGCCTTTATACCACAAAGCAATGAAATTCGCCATCGAACCGCGTAAAGAAATAGGCGCGAGAACAATTTTTAATATCATAGGGCCGTTATCAAACCCCGCCCAGACAAAAAAACAGGTTTTGGGCGTTTACGACAGCGCTCTTACGGAAATAATGGCGGAGGTTCTCGGAAGGCTTGGTTCTGAAAGGGCTTTTGTTGTGCATGGCGAGGACGGCCTGGACGAGGTTACAACTACGGCAAAAACGAAAGTGAGCGAGCTTAAGGGCGGAAAGGTTAACACATATTATGTCACACCCGAAATTTTTGGCGTTAGTAAGGCGGGTATTGAAGATATCAAAGGTGGAACCGTCCAACAAAACGCGGAAATGATAAAGAAAGTTTTATCCGGCGATAAAGGGCCGAAAAGGGATATAGTTCTTATCAATTCAAGTCTTGGGCTGGTGGCTTCGGGGAAAGCGCGTGATTTTTCCGAAGGGATGATTCTTGCTGCGGAATCGGTTGATTCGGGCAAGGCATTTAAAAAATTAAACGAGCTCATAAAACTTACGAATGAGGGATGACATGATACTAAACAAAATCATTGAAGAGAAGAGAAAAGAAGTCGAGAAATCAAAAGAGTTGATTCCTAAAAAGGATATCAAGGAAAAAGCATACGCTATGGGCATAAAGAGTACGTTTAAGAAAAACATATCCCGGAAAGGCCATGTTAACCTGATAGCGGAGGTAAAAAAGAGCTCTCCTTCAAAGGGCATCATAAGGCATGATTTTAATCCCTTACAGATAGCGCTTTCTTATCAGGCTGCCGGCGCCGCCGCGATAAGTGTTATTACCGATGAAAGGTTTTTTGACGGCAAGCTTGAGTACTTAAGCCAGATTAAGGAGCGCGTTACAATACCGGTTCTCCGTAAAGATTTTATTATAGACGATTACCAGATATACGAATCGGCGGCAAATGGGGCGGATGCGATACTTTTAATCGCGCATATTTTAACGCAGGAAGAGCTTAATAGGTTTTATTCCCTGGCAAAGGAGCTCGGAATGGATGTTTTGATAGAATCACACAGTGAAGAGGATTTGCAGAAGGCGCTTGCCACTCCTGCCCACATACTTGGTATAAACAACAGGGACCTCAGCAATTTTGTCGTTGATATAGAAACGACTCAAAGGCTGATCAGGCTGATACCGGAAAACAAAACAATAGTTTCAGAAAGCGGAATAGAGACTTATGAACAGGTGATGTTCCTTAAAAGCCTGGGGGTTAACGCCGTGTTAATCGCCGAGGCTTTTATGAGGGCCGACAATATAGGAGATAAGGTCCGTGAGCTTATGAGAGAGTGGCAGACATAACTTAAAAAAAAGAAAGGATGAAAAATGGACGATTATAAAATTCTGTTAAGCGAAAAGGAAATGCCTAAAAGATGGTATAACATACAGCCGGATTTACCTGCGCCGTTAAAGCCTCCCGTTAATCCTGGAACCGGCAAACCGCTGAAGCCGGAAGAATTATATCCTATTTTTCCGAAAAGTTTGGTTCAGCAGGAAATGTCTCAGGAAAGATATATCGATATACCCGATGAGCTTATTGATGTTTACAGGTTGTGGAGACCCACGCCGCTTCGTCGAGCCAGAAGACTCGAGAAGGCGCTCGGGACCCCGGCCAGAATCTATTATAAAGATGAAAGCGTGTCGCCCCCGGGAAGCCATAAGCCCAATACCGCGGTTGCGCAGGTATATTACAACAAAAAAGAGGGCGTAAAAAAAATAGCCACAGAAACGGGCGCCGGGCAGTGGGGCAGCGCATTGGCTTTTGCGTGTAACATCTTCGGGCTTGAATGCGAAATTTACATGGTCAGGTGCAGCTATGATCAGAAGCCATATAGAAAATTTCTTATGCATATCTGGAACGGTGATGTTTATCCTTCGCCGAGTGACAGGACCGAATGCGGCA
>JBFZAV010000185.1:0-2696 GCA_041308745.1 Candidatus Omnitrophota bacterium
CTCTTCCTTTTTAAGATAAGAATTACGCGAACTCATTGCAAGACCGTCTTTTTCCCTGATAATAGGCATAACCCTTATTTCAACATCCATATTCAGATCTTTAACCATTTTTTTTATAACCGCCGATTGCTGGGCATCTTTCTGCCCGAAATATGCCCTGTCCGGCTTAATAATATTGAAAAGCTTGCTTACTATTGTAGTAACCCCCTTAAAATGCCCGGGGCGGGTTTTTCCGCAAAGCATGCTGGTTAAAGGGCCCTCTACATCAACATATGTCAAATACCCTTCGGGATACATATCTTTGTCAGAAGGAACAAAAAGCACATCAACCCCGCCACTCCTGGCCAAAGACTTATCATTTTCAAGGTTTCGCGGATACTTTTCAAAATCTTCTTTCGGCCCGAATTGCGTCGGGTTTACATATATGCTCATTACAACAACATCATTTTCTTTTCCCGCGGCCAAAGCCAAACTTAAATGACCCTCGTGAAGAAACCCCATTGTTGGCACAAATCCTATTTTTTTGCCTTCTTCTTTTGCCTTTTCACAAAACTCAATCATTTCGGGAATTTTTGATATTATTTTCATATAACTCTTTTATTGTTTTTTTAAGGACGGGGTGCAGAAAGCCGGGCGCGATTTCGGACAAGCCCTTCAAAACAAACCCTCTTTCATGCATCCTGGGATGCGGGACTAAAAGATCCGGACCCGTAATTATTTCATCGCCAAAAAGAACTATATCGAGATCGATTATGCGGGGCCTGTTTAATTCTGTCTCTTTTTTCCGCCCCATTTCTTTTTCTATGTTTTTAATTTCCCGTAAAACTTGATGTGCGGTTAATTCTGTTTCTATTTTTACGATTCCGTTTAAATAATCTCTCTGCTTTGGGCCGCCCACAGGACGGGTTAGATATCTTGAAGATTCTTTTAAAATCCTGATGCCTTTGATGCCGGCAAGGCTTTGCATAGCTTTATTGTAATTCTCTTCTCTGTCACCGATATTCGTGCCTATGGCTAAATATACGATTGTCATTTTCCTTTACCGTGCCACCCGCCGCTCACAACTCGCTTAAAAAAAATTCTTCTTAATCCTATCGACCGCTTCTTTAAGTTTTTCGGTTCCGACAGTTATGGTCATTCTCACATAGCCTTCGCCGTATTTACCGAAACCGTTGCCGGGAGTTACTACAATATCAGCTTTTTCAAGCAGCGCTTTGGTCAAACTTGTTGAATTGTATCCTCCAAAAACGGGCGCCCAGATATAGAAAGTCGCCTTAGGGCTCGATATATCCCAGCCGGCCTTTCTTAATCCGTTAACTAAAACATCTCTTCTCTCCTGATACATGGCGTTAAGCTCTTTTTTTACCTTCTCCGAATTATTAAGGGCTTCAATTCCGGCATATTGTACGGGGGTAAAAATACCGGAATCAATGTTCGCCTTAACTTTGGCAAGGCCCGCAAGGATTTTCGCGTTCCCGACTGCCATGCCCACACGAAAACCGGTCATGTTAAAAGTTTTTGAAAGAGAATGAAATTCAACCCCCACCTCTTTAGCTCCTTTTACCTCAAGAAAACTCGGCGCATTGTACCCGTCATAGCTTACTTCGGTGTATGCGGCATCAGAACACACGATAATATTATTTTTCCTTGCAAATTCCGCCACTTTTTCATAAAAAGACAAATCACAGGTCGCGCCGGTGGGATTGTTAGGATAATTTACATGCATCATTTTCGAATTTTTTGCCGCATTCTTGTCTATTGCCTCTAAATCTATTAAAAAATTGTTTTCTTTTAATAAAGGCATCAGATTAACCTTGCTGCCCGCGAAAACCGAACCTGAATTGTACGGGGGATAACCCGGGTCCGGTATCAGGACTTCATCGCCCGGATTAAGAAACGCAAGCGGTATATGGGCAATGCCCTCTTTCGATCCGAGTAGAGGCAATATTTCAGTATCCGCCTCAAGAGTAACATTAAACCTTTTCTTGTACCACTCGGCGATGGCAAACCTGAAAGCTTTTATGCCCTTATTAAAGGGATATTTCTGGTTTTTATTTTCACGGCTTGTCTCATTAAGTTTTTTAACTATAAAATCGGGTGTCGGAGAGTCCGGATCCCCTACGCCGAGATCAATTATCGGTCTTCCTTCCTCTACCGCCTTATTCTTGGCTTTATCAATTTCCTCAAACAAATACGGAGGAAGCTTTTTTAACCTGTCAGCAAAATCAATATTCAATGTTTCCCCTTTCGTATTAAAAACCGTTTTGGCAAATTATTTTAATATTATGCGAAAAACGGTTTTTTTACATTACTTCTTACTTCTCACTTCTCTTACCTCAGCCCCAACACATCAAACATGTCATAGATTCCCGGTTTTTTGCCGGCGACAAACTTCGCGGCTTTTAACGCTCCGGCCGCGAACACTTCGCGGCTCTTAGCGTCATGTCTGATTTCCAGGGTTTCGTAATCGCTTTCAAATAAAACGCCATGGTTTCCCACAACCTCGCCCTTCCTAAAAGCCTCTATCGGAACATCCTGGCCGATCGCGTCATGGATTACCTTTGCTATTCTTTTGGCCGTTCCGCTGGGTGAATCTTTTTTGTGCACATGATGAGTCTCGTCAATTTTAATTGTAAAATCATTTTCCAGAACCTTTGCGGCTTCGCTTACAAGCTTAAAAAGAATATTCATCCCTA
>JBFZAV010000186.1:0-4116 GCA_041308745.1 Candidatus Omnitrophota bacterium
AACCACGGTTGAGGCCGAGCATTTGACTGAATAAAAGGATTAACTTTTGGTGGCGGGTGGCACGGTAAAGCGTGAGTGGGAGGATCCACACCGGGCGGAGGGGCCCACGAACGTTTTACCGTGACAGGCCCCGCCATTTTTAACTGAAAGTGAATTAAGGAGTAATTTATGAGATGGTCCAGAGCATTCATTCCAACTTTAAAGGAAAACCCGCAGGAAGCTGAGGCGATAAGCCACAAGCTGATGGTTAGAGCCGGGCTTATAAGGAGAGTTACGGCGGGCGCTTATTCTTATCTGCCGATGGGTCTCAGGGCATTACAAAAAGTCCAGGCAATAGTTCGCGAAGAGATGAATAATGCCGGAGCGGTCGAGCTCTTGATGCCGGCATTACAGCCGCCGGAGCTTTGGAAAAAGACCGGAAGATACGATGTTATCGGCGATGTAATGATTAAATACACCGACAGACACGGAAAAGAAGTGGCATTGGGGCCGACGCACGAAGAAATTATTACAGATATTGTTTCCAAAGAGGTTCGTTCTTATAAGGATCTGCCGCTTAATCTTTATCAGATACAGACAAAGTTCAGAGACGAGGTAAGGCCAAGGTTCGGAATCGTAAGAAGCTGCGAATTTATAATGAAGGACGCTTACAGTTTCGATGTTGATGCCGCGGCCATGGAAAAAAATTATAAGCTGATGTATGACGCTTATTGCAGAATTTTCGAAAGGTGCGGGCTCGATTATGTTGTTGTAGAGGCGGATCCGGGCCTTATGGGAGGCGCTGTTTCGCATGAGTTTATGGTCCCTTCCGAAATAGGTGAAGACAGAATTATAATATGCAAAAAGTGCGGGTATTCGGCAAGTACGGAAGTTGCGGCAACTTTGGATAAAAAAGGGAGTAATGAAAAAGAAAAACATGCCGATCTTGCCGAAGTTTCAACCCCGAATATTACGAGCGTCGAGGCCGTGGCTAGTTTTTTAAAAGTAAAAAACTCCGATCTCATAAAAACTCTTGTTTACATGGCGGACGGAAAACCGGTTGTGGTGCTCATGAGGGGAGATCATGAGGCAAATGAAGCTAAAATAAAGAGGTTTCTTGGAGTTGGAATTTTAGAGTTGGCTGATGAAAAAACCGTGCTTAAAGTAACCAATGGACCCATGGGATTTTCTGGTCCGGTCGGACTTTCCAAAGACTTGAAAGTTATCGCGGATTTTGCGGTTAAAAATATGTCTAATGCAGTAACAGGAGCCAATAAAAAAGATACACATTTAAAGAATGTTAACCTTGACAGGGACTTTAAGGCGAAAGAATGGTTTGACGCGAGAGTTATTACCACGGAAGACGCCTGTCCCAAATGCTCCGGCGAGATAGAAATGAAGAGCGCCATAGAAATAGGGCACACCTTTAAGCTCGGCACCAAATACAGCCAGGCGCTGGGAGCGATGTATCTGGATGAAGAAGGCAAGGAAAAGCCCGTAATTATGGGGTGTTATGGAATAGGTGTAAACAGGATTCTTGCATCTTTGATTGAAAGAAGTCATGACGAGAATGGAATAATCTGGCCGGTTAATATAGCCCCTATGGAAGTTGTAGTTATCCCGCTTAACAGGGACGAAAAAGAAGTTGTGGATTTGGCCGAAGAGATATACTCAAAGTTAAAAGCCGCTAAAGTTGATGTTATTATTGATGACAGGGCTGAGAAATCCGCCGGGGTAAAGTTTAAAGATTCAGATTTAATAGGGTTTCCCGTTCAGGTGATTATAGGAAAAAAGAGCTTGGAAAACGGCCAGGTTGAAATAAAAAACAGAAAAAAGAACGAAAAGAAGATGGTTGGTAAGGGTGATGCGGTAGAAACAGTTAAGTATATTGTTAATTCAAGCAGAGTGCTGTAATTGTTTAATCCAATAAAAAGCAAGAAAATTTTTCCCTTCTTTCCGCTCACGTGCTCTCCTAAAGGTATTTTAACTTGACACCTAGGTATAATTGTAATAATATAGTTTAGCAAAGATTAAGCATCAGATAAGTGGGCCCAATGCCCACTTTTTTTTTAAATGAGCTTACAACTTGCGAAAATGTATTTTTACAAGGCTTAAAGAGAGGTGGATGTCATGGCTAGATCGAGAATGGTTCCGGAGGAATTGATAACTTTTATAAATGAGGAAGCCCGGAAGGACGGCTACCAGGTTGTTGATGTTACAGCCAGAGGCGGGGAGACTGCTTTTTATGAAGTTGCTTTAGACAAAGAAGGCGGCATAAGCCTTGATGAATGCGCATCTTTTAACAATAAAATTGTGACATGGATTGACAAAACGGGTCTATTTAAAGGCGCGTATATTATTGATGTGTGTTCCCCGGGATTAGACAGAGTTTTAAAAACCGACAATGAATTTAATTGGGCCAAAGGGAAAAATGCGGCGGTGAATCTTTATCATCCGATCGGCGAAAAACGGGAGATTAACGGAAAAATAGTTGAAGTCAACAAGGATGAAGATATTGTTATTGAAACGGCAGAAGGAAGCAAGGTAAAGGTTGACAGGAAAAACATATCAAAAGCAAAATTGGCAATAGAGTTATAAATAGGAGCAAAAAATGAATAATGAGTTATTATCGGCATTGGAAAGATTAGAAAGAGAAAAAGGAATAAGCAAGGATGTCTTGTTTAGCGCCATTGAGAGCGCTTTAGTCAGCGCCGCAAGAAAAGTTATTACGGGGCAGAATGTGGCCAAGGAAGAAATATCTGTAAGCATGGACAAAGAAACGGGCGAGATCCATGTTTATGTGGGAGACGAGGAAGTTACCAGCGAACAGTTCGGCAGAATTGCGGCTCAAACGGCCAAACAGGTAATTATCCAGAAGATAAGAGAAGCCGAGAGAGACGTCATCTATGACAAATATCATGAAAAAGTAGGCTCAATAATTAGCGGATCGGTTCATCGGTTTGAAAAAGGCAATGTAATAGTCGAATTTGAAGATGCCGAGGCCGTTCTTCCTAAAGATGAACTTATCCCAAGAGAAAAATTCCGTCAGGGAGAAAGTATTAGAGCCTATTTAAAGATGGTCGATAAGGGTGCAAGCGGCCCGGAACTTATTTTGTCGCGCGCTGATGAAGGGTTTGTAAAAAAATTATTTGAACTTGAGGTTCCCGAGATTTCACAGGGTATCGTGGAAATTAAAGCTATCGCAAGAGAAGTCGGCGAAAGGACAAAAATAGCCGTTTGTTCAAAAGATGAAAAAATTGATCCGGTCGGAGCCTGCGTGGGAATGAGGGGAACAAGGGTTAAGGATATCGTAAAGGAGCTTCATGGGGAAAGGATTGATATCGTAAGATGGAACAGCGATATAAGAGAGTACCTGAAGGCTGCGATGAGCCCGGCAGAGATCTACAGGATGGATATCGACAGAGAAAATAACAGAATTGATGTCACGGTCGAGCAGAGTCAGCTTTCTCTTGCCATAGGTAAAAAGGGCAGGAACATAAGGTTAGCCTCGAAGCTTCTCGGGTGGGAGCTCAGTGTCGAGGCTATCGGCGAAGTGATAGTTATACCGGTTACGGAATTACAGAATATCGGAGAAAAAACCATCAAGACCCTGGAAGCAGCTGGATATGACACCGTGGATAAGATAAAACTAGCCGGTAAAGACAAGCTTTTGGAACTGGATGGAATCGGAGAGAAAACCGCAGATAAGATTTTAGAGGCCTGCGAAGAAATAATACGTGTTGCTAAAGAACAGCTTGCCGCGACGAGCGAACAAAGAAGCGGCGTTTTTGAGGAAGTGGAAGAGGTTACGGAAGAAGTTGAGGATACGGTAAAGGGAGACGAAAAGAGCCCCGACGAAGAGAAAGAAAAATCCGAAGAGAAAGAATCCGAAGAAGAAGAAAAAAAAGATTAACGTTTAATAATTTTTACTGGGAGCCATATGGGCATTAAAGTAGCAGAGTTAGCAAAGGAATTAAAAGTTTCCAACGCCGAGATTATCGAACAGCTTCAGAAACTTTACATGGATGTTGAGGATGACAATTCTGAAGTGAGCGATAAAATAGCGGGACTAATCCGTGTAAAGCTTGGCGGAAGCGCGGTAAAAGAAAAACCGAAAAAGACAGTTGTGAAAAAGCC
>JBFZAV010000187.1:0-5384 GCA_041308745.1 Candidatus Omnitrophota bacterium
TTCTTAAAGCGTCCGGTTTCGGCAGGTTTGAAGGAAGCGTCTTTCCGGCTAAGCCGTTAACAAACGGCACCATAACCTGAACTACGGCGGGATCTATATCCCTTTGCTGGCTTGATTTGCCTTTTTTATCTATTTCGGCAAAAATGCCTCTAACGTTTGTCCAGTAATCTAAAAGGGCTTCGTGCATTGCTCTGCTCATGCTGAACGAGCCGTAGTCAAATACGCCTTTAGGCGCGTTTGTTAGTTCATTAAGCTCGGCGGCAAATTTTGGGTTATCCTCAAATAGCCCCGTACTTTCATTTTTCTTTGTAAGACTTTTGTTGGCGATAAACTTTAAAATTTTTCCGTTTTCGTCAATAACCGCTGTGCCGTAATCAAACAGGTCTTTCTTTTTGGGATTGTCCGGAAGGGCAATAACTATTTTATCAAAAACAGCGTTTGACCTTTTTACCTTAGAAAAATCTATTGTTCCCCATGCGATCTGATTCGCCCAGATTGTATCGATTCTTGAACCGTCGTTTGTAGCAGCAAGCGGCGCTGTCTCAAGCACAATTGCCGATATAAGCTCAAGGTCAACTTTTTCTCCTTTTGCGTTTGTAATCCGGCCCACTATTTTCTGCGCGCCGCGGGAGTTGCCTAAAGACTGTGTTGCCGGTGAGGCTCTTTCGCCCTTTCCGCCGTTATGGTAGACAGCGATTTTTATTTTACCGCTATCAAAAAAATCTTTTAGACTAGCCGGTTTCCGGCCTCTATCTATCGACCAGTTTTTAAAAGCTTCCTCGGCTCTTCTCCATGTATTCACCTGGCCTATAACCTGTCCGCCCTCCGATTCGTCAAGCACAGAAAGAACACATATTTCTCGTCCCATTACGATATTATCGGTTTTTCTTCCCGCAAATAGCTTATCAAGAACTTCCTGTTGGTACTTAACCTCGTCGGGGGTTGTTGAACTTATGATGATAACATCGTAACCATTATATTTTTCGCCCGTCAGGGTTTCCTGCATACTGTCAATGTTTATTCTGCGGCTATACGCGGCGTTGATCCACGCATTGAGCGCTTCTTCGCTTGCTTTCGATCCTTCGCCAAGAATATAGTCTCTCGCGCCGGTTCCGTAAGCTGTATCATTAAGGAGAAACAGCTTTTTCTGGATGCTTGTTATGTCGCACCCTTCTTGCGTATTAACCCACTCTTCTTCCGTCATTCCTTCCGGAAGAACTGGCTTAATTACGCCTACATGAAGTTTTATGTGCATAAGTTCATGTCTGGCAAGAGTAGCCCTTTCGTTAGGGGTAAGCGCGTCATAAACAGATTTTCTCATGTAATAACGTTTTTCGACTGCTGTATCAAAATTAGTTCCGTCGTATTTAACCCGCGTGCCTCTTGTGCCCGCGGTACAAAGAACATCGAGTGACGCGCCGTTTAACAGAGCGGCTTTTTCGTATGCGGCGTCATCCAGAACAACAAACACTCCCCCCGTTGACGGATCGGCCGTTTCTACAGCCTTGCCGTCCGCAATCACGGCTTCTATTGTTCTGTCTAATTTTCTTGCGTCCTCTTCAGCCAAAGCGCCCTGGTATGAGCCAAGCGCCATCATATGCTGCGTTCCCGGGGTTGACTGCATGGCCTGGGCAAATACTGTTTTAAATTCAGCGCTTATTCTCGCCTTGAGCTCTTCAAGATTTAATTTGGGTAAAGCCTTTTTCTCTTTCGTAAGTTTTTCGTTATATTCCTTGACGGCTGAAATATAGCCGGTAAGGTAGTTTGATAAAAGTAAATCCGGATCTGCCAGGGCCTTTTTCCAAGCATCATCTGTCTTTGCAAGGTCCTCCACCTTCTCGACCCATCTTCGTATAAGCATTCTAACCTGGCTCGTAAAAACATCTTCAACATTGGTTTTAAGGGTTCTTCCTTCTATGGCTCCGATTGCCTCTGAAAGGCTTTCAAGTTCTTCGGGATTATTTATAAGCATCGGTATTGATTCAAGAACAAGAGGAATGCTCGCCAAAAGGTCTCCCTTGGGACGGGCGATCTCTTCTCTTGTAGCGTTAATACCGTTAGAGGAGCTTCCTATGGCCGCGCTTTCGGTGATAATGTCTTCTAGGGAAGTTCTCTGGTTTGTAAGAACCTTTATGTACGGCGTTTCAACATCTTTTGTGATTTTTGGCGTAACAACAACATAGGAAACGCCTTTTTCCGCCAGCATATCTTTTATGCCTTTTGTATGGAAACCTCCGGCGATTAAAACACCGATTTTTTCTTTGGTTTTGTCCATCTCGCTGAGAGTGTTATCGATAAGGGCTTTATCGCGAGCTATCGCTATTTCATAGAAATCGACCATGCTCGGAAGGTTTTCGCTTATGTATGCCGGAACGGTTTCTATAGAATAGTTAAGATTGTACTTTGAAGAAAGCCTCGAGAAGAAATCGACAATTTTCTCTACCGAAAATTCCTGCGCATAAGATTTGAAAATGTCATATCCCTCATTGGTAAGCTCTATATTTACGAGATCCACATAGAGATCGATCATGTGCGCGTACTTATCGAGCGTCCTCTCGGTGTCATCTTTAAAAAGTTTTGCTTTAAGATCAATTTTTAATTTATCAATTTCTTTGAAAAGCTGTTCGTTGTTGATGCCGTCGTAAAGTTTTGTATAGAGGTAATAGTAAAAAAGGTTCGGATAATCCTGGACCATCGGGATATTATTTTCTTTGGCGAGAGTTCTTAAATACCCGTAAAATTCCGACGCGTTAATGTGGCCCTTCTTGAATTTAACGCTTCTTGCCACAAGATCGGTCATTTTTTCTTTTGTAAGCTTTTTGCTCAATAGATCTATGTAGTTGTTTCTTTCCTGGTCAACAATATCAAAATTTATTTTTTTCTCATAATCCAGGGTGCTGATAAGTTTTTTGAAGTTTGGAAGATTTTCTGTCGGCGCTTTGAGTCTCGCGGCCGTTTTATAGAGATAGTTTCCGAAATCGCTGAGTTCAAGTTCTTTTGAGTTAAACTCCTCGATTTTCGAATCAAGCTCTTTAAGGGCCGGAGTATAAACTACGGCCTTAAGGCGTTTTGCAACGCCATTTAAATCGTTAAGATATTTTTCTATTTCACCTTTATGCGGGTAAACCGCGGTGAACGCTTTGAGGTTCTTAATGTAGTAGTCTCTCGTTTCCGCGCCGAAAATTTCGCCATTATAGTCCGTAGTGATCGAGAAGAACTCGGCGCCCGTAATTTCGCCTTTTTTCATGAAATAATTGGCTACTTCCCTTCTTATCTCTTCATCCGGGAAGGCCTTAAACCATGCAGTGTCAACCTTGCCCTCGGCGCCTTCAACAGAAATGAAATTAAGACCGCACTCTTTTGTAAGCTGGTCGAGAATTTTGTTAATATTGCCCTGAGCTTCGTAGTTACAGTGAGCGTCCTGGATGTGAACTATAATTTTTTCGTTCTCGCCTTGATGTTTTGATTTTATTGTGCCCGCATCAATACTTACGGCAATATCGTCAACCGAAATGCTTGATGAATCCGCTTTTATTGGGTTTGCTGCTTCCTCTAGCGCTGCAAAAGCGGTATTATAGTTTAAAAAGCTAAGCGCGAGTAAAAGGCAAATAGCTTTAAACCATTTAGATTTTATGGGCATGGTCTTCATGTTTTTCTCCTCCGTATACTAATTTTATTTATAATGTGCATAAACGCACAAATTTGTATCATCGCCTATCTTACTTTTTAGTAGTTTAATTTAATTATATCGCAAACGGGCTTTAAAGTCAACGCATCTGCTCTAACTATTTTAACACCTAACGGAACTACCCTCCGTTATGCATTCTTAAGCGCTCTATTGTAGTTATCAATCAATGTGCGCAGGTTTTTAACCTCATATGGCTTCATTTCAGGCAGTATCAGCCTATAAACACCGTTTTCATACTCAAGAACACCTATGCCTAAGGCCGGATCAAGCACATCTTTTAGGCTATCAACCCTGTCTTTATTCGCAATAAGCTTCATCGCCGCAACTAAAAGCTGAGACGCTATACCCTCGCCTTCCATTTTTATGTATATCGGCGCGTTTGTTCCAACCATCCTGCCAAGGTCCCTGTAGTCGCCGATAACCACTTGTCTCGCCTCTATCTTACCAAATGATTTCTCAGCGCTTGACAGGACATCCTGTACGGTTTCTTCGCCACCATTAAGAACTATATTGGATGTACTTAAATACTTATCCAGGCCCGTTTCTTTCATATAGATTTCTATATTCTTCTCCGTTATTTCGGAATCCACAATCCTTACCTGCAGGAAGTTTGACGCTTTTTTGCCTACGCCGAACTTTTTAAGAGCTTCGGCGATAAACTTCATGTCAGCCGCACCCTGGGCCGCTATACTGACATACTGCCGGTCGGCTGATTCAGTTATAACGTTAAGTTCTTCATCCGAGAAATTGACGCCGTTAAGCTTAGCTTCTCCGACATTCTTTACCTTTATCTCGTAAATGCTCTTTTCCGAAAGGGCAAACGAAACTATTGCGCCCAAATTGCTGACTTCTATCTTTAAGGCTTTAATGAGGTCTTCTTTGTTCATCGCGCTGAGCCTTGTAATATCCGCTATTTGTACATCATCATTTTCTTTATCTAAAATGCTTCCTGTTAACGGTTCAATCATATTTTTGATTATTACCGCAACCTTTTCAAGAACATCCGCAAGCGTTTCTTCGCTTATATCCGCATCAAGAAGAATCGACCCGACACATCCTTCTTCTTCGCTTCTTTCTTGGAGTTCTTTTATCATTTCTTCGTTAGTTGTTGAATCAAGAAACGCTATCACCAGATTATCGGAACCGTTTATAATTCTTTCGGCGTCATCGCTCAGTTTTAAAGAAGCCGGTACGCCAACCATTACCGTTACTTCGCTCATTTCCGCGACTTTAGACTTTACGCTTTCGGCTTCTAACTTCTCACTTCTCACTTCCCGCTTCTCACTTTCTGACGGCTGTATGGAGCCGGCAAGAGCGCCTTTTTTCATCGCCTCTAAATTCGCCACAAAGTGATACGGCACAGCCAATAAAATCGTTGCGGCGGCAATAATAAGAATTGGATTAACCAGCGCTCCTAACGCTAAAGCGAACCCCGCCGAAATCAAAGAGAATGAAACCCCTGCAATTGCTATTTTTAATGGCGCTTCCTGATTGTCAAATGGTTTGTTTGCCCCAAAGCTATCATGCAACAAGAGAAACATGGTTCTAGAAAGCGCGCCAATCAATACTGTCCACATACTATCTAAACCAAAACTTAAACTTGATAAAACAAGAGGAAGAGAAAAGAACAAACCCTCTTCAACCCACGGCGCGTATTTTAAAGCGTAATCCCAATATTCTATTTTTCGCCCGGCCA
>JBFZAV010000188.1:0-8748 GCA_041308745.1 Candidatus Omnitrophota bacterium
CAATATGCTGGCACCTTAAAAATCAGCTCGAAAGAGAAGATGTCGAGATTCACCGCGTAAGCTTTGAGGAAATTACCGAAAAGGCGGTTAGGGAGGCTTTTAAACACCCAAGAGATATTGATATGAACAAGGTTAACGCTCAGCAGGCGCGGCGCCTTCTTGACAGAATAGTGGGTTATTCACTGAGCCCGCTTCTCTGGAAAAAGATCACGAGAGGCCTTTCTGCGGGACGCGTGCAGTCGGTTGCCTTAAGGCTCATTGTCGAAAGAGAAAATGAGATAAGGGCATTTAAGTCCGAAGAATACTGGAGCATAGAAGCTATCCTTAAAAAAAAGGAAGATTCTCTTGGCAAGGATAAGTTTAAAGCCAAGCTTGTTAAGCATAAAGGTGAGAAGCTGGAAATTTCGAAAGAGGAAGAAGCCAAGGGAATAGTTGAGGAACTTAAAAAAGCTGAATATGTTATAAGCGAAATAAGCAAAAAAGAGAAAAAAAGCTATCCAAGATCGCCCTACAAAACTTCGGTGCTTCAGCAGGATGCTTTTAACAAGCTAAATTTTTCCGCGAGCAAAACAATGACCGTCGCGCAAAGTCTTTATGAAGGCGTTGACCTGGGGGAAGAGGGAAGCGTAGGCCTTATCACGTACATGAGAACGGACTCGGTGAGGATAGCTAATGACGCCCTTAATGAAGTGAGAGACTATATAACCAAGACATACGGAGAAAAATATTGTCCCGCGAACCCGATCAGCTATAAGGCGAAGAAAGGCGCGCAGGAAGCCCATGAAGCCATAAGACCAGCGCTTCCTTTGCGCCATCCGAGGACAGTAGCCCAATATTTAAAATCTGACGAACTTAGGTTGTATGAACTTATATGGAACAGGTTTGTGTCGAGCCAGATGGAAAGCGCGGTGTATTCCGTATTATCCGTAAATATTGACGCGGGTGAATACCGCTTCCGCGCCGGAGGCGGACAGCTTGTTTTTGACGGCTATTTAAAGGCGCTTAAGTGGCAGGAAGATTCTCCCGAAGAAATCGAAGTATTGCCTGAATTAAAGGAAGGAGAAATACTTGATTTGCTGGATCTATTATCGGAGCAGCATTTTACAAAACCCCCGGGGAGATATTCGGACGCTTCGCTGGTAAAGATTCTGGAAGAGAAGGGCATAGGCCGTCCGTCCACATACGCCCCGATCATCAAAACTATTGTGCAGAGAAATTACATTAAGCGTATAAGTAAATATTTTCATCCTACGGAACTTGGGGAGCTTGTTAACAATCTTTTAATAGAATATTTTCCGAACGTTATAGATTATGATTTTACCGCCAGAATGGAAGAAGAGCTGGATAGCGTTGAAGAAGGAAAAATAGAATGGGTGTCGGTCTTGAAAGAATTTTACGGTCCTTTTAAGAATAAGCTTGATCAGGCTAAAACTTTGATGGAAAAAGTGAATAAAGAGATTATGACGACTGATCAGGTTTGCGAGAAATGCGGAAAACCCATGATTATCAAATGGGGCAGACGCGGACGTTTCTTAAGCTGTTCCGGTTTTCCGGCGTGTAAAAATGCCAAGTCCATTACTACCGGCGTTAAATGTCCGCAGGAAGGATGTAACGGAGAGCTTGTGGAAAGAAAATCGAGAAGAGGGGCTTTCTACGGCTGTACAAATTATCCAAGATGCACATATACATCAAGGACTCTTCCGGCGCAGGGTAGTTCGACTCAATCAGAAGTGGAAGACGCCTAAAGCTGAACAAGATGAAAAACTTTATAGAAAAGTTTGAGAATTATTTAAAAATTGAAAGAAATTATTCCGATCATACCTTAAGAAATTATTTATCTGATTTGAACGAACTGGACAAATTTTTAAAGGATAAAGAACCAAAGGCAGTTAATCATCTCGATATACGAAGGTACCTGGCGGAATTAAAGAACAGAAACTCCGCGAAAAGCACCATCGCGAGAAAATTGGGCGCTATCAGGTCTTTTTTCCGTTTTCTGTTCAGAGAAAAATATATTGAAGTTAACCCCGCTGAAGGCGTTTTTACGCCGAAGCTTGAGAGAAAGCTTCCTGAATTTCTGGACGAGGAAAAAATGATACGCCTCGTTACGGCGCCCGCGCAGGACAGCCTTATGAATGCCCGCGACAGGGCGATACTGGAAGTTTTGTATTCAACCGGCACAAGAGTCAGCGAACTTGTGGGGATGAATTTAAGAGATGTTGATTTATTGGCAAATGTTATTAAGGTGAGAGGTAAAGGAAAAAAAGAAAGAATAGTTCTTTTGGGGAAAGAGGCGGCGGGAGCTTTAAGGCTGTATCTGGACAAAAGGAAAATTGCGGGGGATAAGGTTGAAGCCGTTTTTTTAAATAAACTGAAAACCAGGCTTACGGATAGAAGCGTACGAAGACTGCTTAATAAGTATATTCTGAAAGCCAGCATAGAACAAAAGATTTCGCCCCACTCCTTGAGACATTCCTTCGCCACGCATATGCTCAATAACGGCGCGGATCTTAGGAGCATTCAGGAGCTGTTGGGGCATAAAAATCTTTCGACGACACAGATATATACGCATCTTGGGAACAAAAAAATCAAGGAAATGTACTCCAAGGCGCATCCGAGAGCGTAACTTGAGAATTAGGTGGGGCGGGTGGCACGGTAAAGCGTGAGTGGGAGGATCCACACCGGGCGGAGGGGCCCACGAACGTTTTACCGTGACAGGCCCCGCCAATACTAATGGTTGTGATATGAAATACGTATACGATTTATTTTTTTTAATTTTCAGCATCATTTATCTGCCGTACCTTATTTTTAAGGGGAAACTCCATAAGGATTTTATGGAGAGGTTCGCTTTTTTGCCCGAGACTTTTAAAAAGCTTGATTCTCCGATATGGATTCACGCCGTAAGCGTGGGAGAGGCGGCGGTAGCTTCAAAACTCGCGCGCAAGTTAAAGGAAAATTTTCCGGGCGCCCAGATAGTGGTATCAACCACCACTAAGACCGGGAACAGCATGATAAAGAAAAATGCTGATTTCCTTGATGGAGTGTTTTATTTTCCGCTCGACTTTAGTTTTGTAGTGGAAAAAGTTGTGAGAATTATCAAGCCGAGGTGTTTCTGCATGATCGAGACAGAGCTTTGGCCGAATTTACTTATGACTCTTCATAAAAATAATGTGCCGGTTGTTTTGGTGAACGGAAGGATCTCCGATTCTTCGTACAGGAATTACTTGAGGATAAAATGGTTTTTCGGGAGGATCTTTAATTCTATCGATCTTTGTCTAATGCAGTCCGAAGTTGACGCGGAAAGAATTAAAGCGCTTGGCGCAAAGCGCAGAATAGCCGTTACGGGAAACATAAAATTCGATGAGTTGGACGATGTGTTCGGCAAGAAGGTTTTTACCAAAGAAAGTTTCGGGTTTTCACATGACGATACGGTGATTGTAGCGGGGAGTACGCATAACCCTGAAGAGAAGATGGTGATAACCCTATTTAAAAATTTAAAGAAGCGCCATAAAAATTTAAAACTTATAGTGGCTCCAAGGCATGTAGAGCGTACGGGCGAAATAAAATCGTATTTGGAAAAAGAAAAAATAAAACATCTTTTATTGACTGAAATACTCAATGGTCAATTCTCCGGTTTTGACTCCGCGGATGCGGTGCTCGTGGACACAATCGGTGACTTAAAGTACATATACAACGCTTCTTCAATAATTTTTGTCGGCGGAAGTATGGTTAAAAAAGGCGGGCAGAACCCTATTGAAGGCGCAAGATGGGGAAAACCCGTTATATTCGGGCCCTTTATGTTTAATTTTAGGGCTATTTCAAATATTTTTCTCGCAGCAGGAGCCGCAATACAGATTAACAGCGAAAGTGAGCTTAAGGCAGTTCTTGAAGATCTTATTGTTAATCCGGAAAAGAGAGAGAGCCTTTCAAAAAAGGCGATAGGGGTTATTGACAGTAATAGGGGAGCCATTTTAAAAACGGTGGAGAATATAAAAAAATATGTCGATTAAAGTTTATCTGCTTTCAATAATGAATAATGAACGTAAGGGCCCTCTTGCCGCGGCCTTAGGCGCGGTACTTTTTGTTTTATCCAAAATTTACGCCCTTGCGATACGATTGGTTGATCTGGGATACAAGTTTAACTTTAGAACAACCTATAAATCCGATCTTCCGGTTATAAGCGTGGGAAATATTACACTCGGCGGTACGGGAAAAACACCTTTTGCGATTTATGTTGCCGATTATTTGATAGGTAAAGGCAAGAAAACAGCCGTTGTTTTAAGAGGATATGGAAAAGACGAATATCACTTGATCAAAGATACTTTAAGCGATGTGATGGTTTTTGTCGGGCAGAACAGATCCGCGAGCGCCGCCTTAGCCGAAAAAGAAGGCTGTGATGTTATTGTTCTTGATGACGCTTTCCAGCACAGAAAACTGAAAAGAGATCTTGATATTGTTTTAATTGATGCCGCTAATCCCTTTGGTTGCGGGGAGCTTTTTCCAAGAGGTATTCTTAGAGAACCTTTAAGCAGTTTAACGAGAGCGGATTTATTTGTTATTACGAAAGTGGATTCTGTCCCCAGCAAGGATTTGGCGATTCTAAAGGATACAATTAACGGCATAGCTCCCGGTAAACCGATTGTAGAAGCGCTTTACAGGGCATCCTGCTTTAAGGATGTGACGGGCGCGAGTTATGAGAGTAACGTACTCACCGGGAAACGGGCCTTACTTGTAAGCGCCATAGGTTCTCCTGAATATTTTGAGAAGATGATTAAAAATGTCGGGGTGAATGTGGTAGATCATGTAAAATTCGGCGATCATCACGACTATAACCATAAGGATCTGGATTATATCGGCAAAATGTACGAAAAGAAAAACGCCGAGAGAATAATTGTTACGGAAAAAGACTATGTAAAAATTAAACAGCTTGATTTTTCGTTTCTTGAGAATAAACTTTTTATTCTTAAAATAAATCTTGAGGTAACCGGAGCTAAGGAGGTTCTTGTTGCTGGACTTAATCGCGTCGGTATTTGTTAGGGGCTTGAATTTATTTTTTAATTCTTTGCCCATGAGTTTCAATCTCTGGGTCGGCAGAAGAATGGGGTGGCTCATTTATGCTTTGAGCGGCAACCGGAAGAATATTACATATGCCAATTTAAAAGCGGCTTTCTATTCAGAAAAAAGTCCCGAAGAAATAAAAAGATTGACCAGGATGGTTTATCGAAGCATCGGTGAGTCTTTTCTCGAAATTCTGTCCTTAACTAAAATTGACAGAAAATATATCGATAAATATGTGAAAGTTGTTAATTTTGATTATGTGAAAGAAGCCGTCAATAATCCCAAAGGAACGATATTTCTTTCGGCCCACTTTGGCAATTGGGAGCTTACGTCTGTAACAAGCGCTTTGCTGGGGCATCCCCTACACCTTCTTGTTCGGGAACAAAAAATGAAAAGGCTCAATGAACTTTTAAACAGACTCCGTGAATCAAAAGGGACAATAGTTATACGCAAAGGGTTTGATATAAAAAATATTTTCAGAGTTTTACACCAGGGAAATATGGTGGGTATCGGGGCGGACCAGAACGCGGGGGCGATGGGTGAATTTATAGATTTTTTCGGCCGTCCCGCATCAACGGCAATAGGCGCGTTTAAATTCGCCGAAAAAAGCGGGGCTTGGATACTCCCCGCGCTTATTCACAGGGTCAAAGGTCCTTATCATGAGCTGGTTGTAGAAAAGCCCATGAAAATAGGGCGTAACGATGATGTTGTCAGGTATATGAAGGAATACAATAAAATACTTGAGGAGCATATAAGAAATTATCCCGACCAGTGGTTCTGGATGCACAAAAGATGGAAAGTAACGCCTCTTAAAAAAGTGCTGGTTCTTGATGACGGGAAGAAGGGGCATTTAAAACAGTCTATGGCCGTGGTGAAAGAGATAAGAAAAAAGCGCGAAAAAGACGGGAAGAACCGGGAATATACGCCGGTAGATGTTGTGAGGGTCGAGTTTAAAAGCAAGATGACCAGGGCCCTTTTTAACGCGGCAAGCGTGTTTTTCACTTCCGCTTGCCAAGGGTCGCTGAAACTTTTGAAATGGGCGGTTACAAGGGATTGTTACGAGAATTTAGCCATGAGGCATGCCGATATTATCGTGAGCTGCGGTTCTCAGCTTTTTGGCGTTAACAAGCTTTTAAAAATAGAAAATTATTGCCGGAATGTGACGATATTTGATCCTGGAATATTTAACCGGAGAAGTTTTAATCTTATTATCGTTCCAAGACACGATTTTGCCGGAAAAAATATAAAAGCGTCTTCAAGAATGATTGTTTGCGACCTTGCGCCGAATTTGATAGATCCGGAAGAGCTTAAAACATATGTTCCCGGAATAAAAAAAGAAGGCAGTAAGTGTCTTGGCGTTCTTATAGGCGGAGACAACCCCGAGTTTAAGTTTACTAAAAGTCTTGCGGAAAAACTGTCCAAAGAAATAGAAGATGTAAGCAGGAAATTCGGCTATAATTTTTATATCACCACGTCGAGAAGAACAAACGATGAAGCCGAAATTGCGCTTAAAGGGGCGCTGGCAAAGTCTCCCGCGTGCCTTAGTTTTATTTCAGGGAAAGACGACAAGGATGAGAAAACGGTTGAGAAAATTTTAGCGATAAGCGATATTGTTCTTGTTTCCGGGGAAAGTATATCGATGGTTTCCGAAGCCGTATCGTCGCTTAAGAAAGTTATTGTTTTTATGCCTGAAAAGAAAACGAAAAAAATTACAAAATTTGAAAAATTTGTAGATTACCTTGAGGAGAAAAAGTATTTAACGAAAACCGAGGTTCACAAAATACATGATGCGGTGAAATCTGTAATAAATAAGGAAGTTGTTTTTTTCGCGCCCGAGGATAATAAAAAAATTTACGACGAAGTTTATAAGCTATATTAAATTATTATGAACATACTACAATTAGTTCCACAATTAAATATCGGCGGTGTTGAGAAAAGCGCGATAGAAGCGTCCAGATATCTCGTTTTAAACGGGCATAAAGCTGTTGTCGTTTCCGCGGGCGGCAGAATGGAAAGGGACCTTGCCGCGATAGGCGCCAGGCATTACATGCTTCCCATCGGCAAAAAATCGCCTATTAGCATGGTTTACTGCTACATACAGCTTAAAAAGATCATTAAGAAGGAAAATATTGATATAGTCCACGCGAGAAGCAGAATACCGGCACTAGTGGGTTATTTCGCAGCCAGATCCACCCGGAAGGTTTTTCTTACAACCGCTCATGGGCAATATAAAAAGCATCTTCTCAGTAGTGTGATGGGATGGGGCAAGAAGGTTATTGTAGCAAACGATCTCATGGCGAGGCACATGAAAGATAATTTCGGGGTTCCCCTGGATAAACTCGTGATAGTCGCAAGAGGGGTTGATCTGAAGAAATTTTCATTTATACCGCCGCATGAACGGAAAACGAAGGCTTTCAGGATAGGAATGATATGCCGTTTTACGCCGCTAAAGGGGCATCTTGATTTTCTTAAGGCCGTATCTTACATCTCGAGAAGAATAACCAACCTGGAAGTTGTTCTTATGGGAGACAGGGCCACGGCAAAGGACGATTATATAAAAAAGATCGAGCTTACGATACGCCGCCTTATGATCCAAAAGAATGTAAAATTTGTTGACAGTACGGAAGACGTCGCCGAAGTGATGAAAAGACTGGATGTTATTGTGTCGGCGAACAGGGAACAGGAAGCTTTCGGCAGGACTATTATAGAGGCCCAGGCCAGGGGCGTTCCGGTTGTCGCTACAAGGGTAGGCGGAGTTGTCGATAATGTTGAACACGGCGTGACTGGTCTTTTGTGTGAACCGATGAATCCCGCCGATATGGCCGAGAAAATCATGGAGTATGTATCGAACAGCTCCCTCATGGAAAAGGTGGCCGTAAATGCCAGAAATTTTGTCGAGAAAAATTATTCCCTGGACAAGGTTATGTATGACACACTTAAGGCATACGAAGATGTCCTGAATTATAAAAAAATTTTGATTCTGAAAATAAGTTCACTCGGCGATATTATTTTAAGCGTACCTTCATTAAGGGCTATAAGAAAAAAATTTAAAAACGCTATAATAAAAATTCTCGTGGATGTTAAATTCCGCGAAGTGCTGAATGGGTGCCCTTATGTTGACGAAGTAATTTGCTGTGATTTTGATTCCAGAGACAGGGGGTGGGGGTTTTATAAACTTGCCGCCTGGTTGAGGCAGGAGGATTTCGATATTTCCATAGATCTTCAGAACTCCAGAAAGAGCCATTCGTTATCTTTTTTATCAGCCATACCTGACAGATACGGATATAAAAACAATAAGCTGGGTTTTCTTCTTAACCATAAGGCAGATTTGCCGCTTGAACCGTTAAGGCCGGTTGAACATCAGCTGGAGGTTCTTAAGCTCCTGGGCATTACAAGTATTGATGAGAGTCTTGAACTTTGGCCGGGAAAGGAAAACGACCAGTGGGCCGGTGATTTTTTAAAGGGAAACTGGCTTAAAAAAGATCAAAAATTGGTGGCAATGAGCATTTCGGCTTCCAAGAGATGGAAAACAAAAAATTGGCCGCTTGAAGACATGATTGAACTTAGCGAAAGGCTAGCTAAAGAAAAAAGCGTGAGAGTTGTGCTTTTGGGGACTAAAGAAGAAGAGGCCCTGGCGCTTGAGTTTATGAATAAATCCGCGGCAAAACCCATTAATGCCGTAGGAAAGAC
>JBFZAV010000189.1:0-6436 GCA_041308745.1 Candidatus Omnitrophota bacterium
GAAAAGGCGAAATTAAAACTTTTTAAACATAAAAATTTTTCGCCTACGGATGCGGGCGTGTCCATAGGCCAGGCTGTAGTGGCGGCGAATACATAGCGGTTAGCGCATAAAGTAAGAAGTAGGAATTAGGAGGCTAGAAGTAAAAAAAAAAGAATGTCATTCCGGAATTTACGAAGTAAATATCCGGAATCTATTTCTTACTTCACAGTTCCTACTTCATACTTATAACTAGCGACTGGAGACTAATAATGTGCTGGAGTGTACCGGGAAAAATAATCAAAATTGACGGAAATGTTTCAACCGTTGAAATAGCCGGCGTAAAAAAAGAGGTGCACCTTGACCTTCTCGAAGACGCGAGAATAGGTGAATATGTGCTTGTTCACGCCGGGTATGCCATACAAAAAGTGGATGAGGAAAAGGCGAAATTTACCATAGATTTTTTTAATGGGAAAAACGATGCTTAAATATGTCGATGAATATAGGAACGCAGAACTTGCCGGAGAGTTGTCCCAAAAGATAAAAGGCATCTCGACCAGGCCCTTCAATATTATGGAGGTTTGCGGCGGACACACTATGTCTATCCGTAAAAGCGGCATACAAAAAATAGTCGGCGGGCACATTAATCTCGTTTCAGGCCCGGGGTGCCCGGTTTGTGTGACTTCAATAGAGGATATCGAAAAGATAATCGCGCTTTCCGAAGAGAAGAATGCCGCAATTGCGACATTTGGGGATCTTTTTTATGTTCCCGGAAAGAAAAAAAGCCTTGCGGATAAAAAAGCCGAGGGAAGTGATGTGAGAATAGTATATTCCGTGAGCGATGTTTTAAAATTCGCCAAAAAAGAACCCGGGAAAGATTTTATTTTTATAAGCATCGGCTTCGAAACCACCACCCCGACTGTAGCGGCCGCGGTTAAACAGGCAAAAGAGGAAAATATTAAAAATTTTTTCATTCTTTCTTTAAATAAAACTATGCCGAATGCTTTAAGGGCGGTCCTTGCCCATGAAAATTCAAAAATTGACGCATTAATTTGCCCGGGACACGTAAGCACAATAACCGGCACAGAAATGTACAAATTTTTGGTTGAAAAACTGGGCGTATCGTGCTGTATCTCGGGTTTTGAGCCCCTGGATATATTGAGGGCCATATATGTTTTAACCGAAAATTTTGAAAAGGGAAGAAAAGTTCTGGCAAACGCCTATGAAAGGGCTGTCAGAGAGAAGGGCAACATAAAAGCAAAACTTATTATGGAAGAAGTTTTTGCTGAATCAGACGCCTCCTGGAGAGGTTTTGGGGTTATCCCGGGAAGCGGCCTAAGGCTAAAAAAAGAATATTCCTCTTTCGATGCCGAAAAACATTTTGATATAGAAATAAAAAATGTGAAAGAAAACCCTGAATGTAAATGCGGGGATATATTGAGAGGTTTTAATAAACCCGCTGATTGCAGTCTTTTTAAAACGGCGTGCACACCCGATACTCCCAAAGGTGCATGTATGGTGTCTAGTGAAGGCGCCTGCGCGGCGTGGTATAGGTATGGGGAGTAAGCGAGATCGTATATCGCGCTATCGTATGTCGTATATCGTGAATAACTTTTAAGTTTGTGGTAAAAGAGGTAAAGAAGTAAAGAAGCAAGATTAGGGTATAGTTCTTTTTCTTGACCCCTGACCCTTCGTACTAGCGACTAGAGACTAGCGACTGGAGACTAAATAATGGATCGAATAACATTGGCGCATGGTTCCGGCGGGAAAGCCACTTATAAGCTCATAAAGGAAATATTTTTTAAATATTTCGCGAATGAAATTCTTTTAAAAGAAGAAGACTCGGCAGTTGTTCCCATAGAAGGAGGAAAAATTGCTTTTACAACCGATTCGTTTGTTGTAAAACCCATTTTCTTTCCGGGCGGAGATATAGGCAAGATAGCGATTTCGGGCAGCGTAAACGATGTTGCTGTTTTGGGGGCAAAACCAAAATATATAAGCGTTGGTTTCATAATCGAAGAAGGCCTTCCTTTGAGCGACCTTGAACTTATCGCTGACTCTATGGCAAAATGCGCGCATGAGGCGGGAGTAAAAATAGTCGCGGGAGATACAAAAGTAGTGGGAAAGGGCGAAGCCGATAAAATGTTTATAACTACAAGCGCTATAGGAACTTACGAAAATAGTTTCCGGCCGGAAATTGAAATGATAACACCCGGGGATATAGTTATTGTTTCGGGAACAATTGGAGATCATGGGATAAGCGTTCTTTCTTCCCGAAAAGGCCTGGAATTTGAAGCCGATATAGAGAGCGACGCCGCGCCACTAAACAATATGATTCATGAAGTTTTGGAAGGGGCCGGAGGAGTTAAATTTATGCGCGATCCTACCCGGGGCGGAGTGGCTGCCACTTTGAACGAGATAGTTAGAGAAAGAAATTTCGGCATAACAATAGAAGAGAAGAGTCTTCCCGTTAAAGATTCAGTTAAAGGCGCATGTGAACTTTTGGGTTTGGATCCATTATATGTTGCAAATGAAGGCAAGGCGCTTTTTATAGTTAAAGCCGAAAAAGCGGAAGATGTTTTAAATATTTTAAAAAAGAACAAATACGGAAAATCCTCGACAATAATTGGCAGTGTAAACAAGGATTTCCCGGGCAAAGTATGCATTAATACAATTTTGGGAGTTACGAGAATTGTTGATATGCCCCGCGCCGAGCAACTGCCGAGAATATGTTAGCGACGAAAAAATGCATGAATTAACTTTAGTGAAAAACATGGTCAGTATCCTTGAAAAAGAAATTGACGATTCCAGCGTTAAGGAAGTTAAAACAGTTTTTCTTGAAATAGGGAAACTGAAGAATATAGTTCCGGAGATACTCGTTGCCGGATTCAATAATTTCCCTAAAGGTAAGAAACTGGCGAAAGCTGAATTAAAAATACGAGTATTGCCCGTAAAAGTAAAATGCAATGAGTGCGGTATGGAAACTTCCATGGATTCGATAGATGTAAAGTGCCGTAAATGCGGGTCTTATGGCGTAAATATTGTTTCCGGAAATGAATTCAGTATAAAGGGGATTGAGTACTAGGGTATAGGGTTTAGGGGATAGGGGATAGCTCTTTTTCTTGACCCTTGCCACTTGACCCATGACCCTTTTAACTGCCGACAGAAAGGAATAAAATGGCATTTAAAGTTATAAAACAAAACATTATGAGTGAGAACGATTCCGTCGCTGACGAGATCAGGGAAAAGCTCGAAGACACAAAGACTCTGATGATAAATATTATCGCGTCACCCGGCGCCGGAAAAACCCTCTTTCTCGAAAAGGCGGGGCCCGTCTTAAAAAAAAGCGGCATAAAGCTTACCGTAATTACCGGCGACTGCTACACAACAAAAGACGCCCAAAGGCTTGATGCGGTTGGCCTTGATGTTATACAGATCAACACCGAAGGCGCATGCCACATTAACGCCGAGATTGTGAAAAAGGCGCTAAAAAAAATAGATTTAAAAAAACAAGACCTTATCATTATTGAAAACGTCGGCAATCTGGTTTGTCCTGCCGATTTTGATTTAGGGGAAGACGAAAAAATTGCTTTTCATTCAACGACAGAGGGCCACGATAAACCTATAAAATACCCGATGCTTGCAAAGACGAGCCGGCTCGCCATAATAAACAAAATAGACTTAATGGATGTTTTGGATTTTGATCTAACATATGCCGAGGAAAGTATTTACAAAATAAACCCATCCATCACTCTTTTGAAGGTTTCATCAAAAACGGGTGAGGGAATAGACAGTTTTGTCGAATGGATTAAAGAGAAAATAAAAATAAAGGAGAGCAAGAAATGAGGTACTTATATTTAGCAAAAAAAGATCTTGGCCCTTTTGTGGATTCTCTTATGAAGAACTACAAAGTTGTGGCCCCGACCAAGAAAGAAAACCTTTTCGTTTTCGCGGAAATTGAAAACGCGGATGAAATAAGTCTGGATTATATCCCGACTATAGTTCCTCCGAAAAAATATTTTTTCCCGCAGAAAGAAAAACTAGGGTCTTTCAATTTGGGAGACGTTAAAATGACGGAGACAAGTATTGAAATGACGCCTACAGTTATTTTCGCGGCGCATACCTGCGATATAGACGGCATGGAATGCCTGGATCATGTGTTTTCGACGAGCCCGGCGGATCCTTATTACATGAGAAGAAAAAAATCAATCGTTGTTATAGGGTACGAATGCATGAAGCCGTGCGACAAACATGCCACATGCGTTACAATGGATACGCATGTTCCAAAGGCTGGTTATGACATAATGATAACCGATGCCAAGGACAAATATGTTATTCACATAAACTCAACGAAAGGCGATGAGATTATAAAAGGCAATAAGCTGTTTAAAGAAGTAGACGGAGAAGCAAAGGCCCTTCTTAAAGAGCTTCGCGAAGAAAAAAAGAAAAACTTTAACGTTAATTTAACGGCGAAGTTTCGCGAGCTTGAGGGCATTTTTGAGAAGTCCTACAAAAGTAAAGTTTGGGAGGATGTGGGTAAGCGCTGCGTTTCCTGCGGAAACTGCACGGCCGTATGCCCCACATGCTACTGCTTTGATATGTATGATAAAGTGGATCTTGATCTTACCAAAGGCACAAGAGAAAGAATGTGGGATTCGTGCCAGCTCGAAGAATTTGCCGAAGTTGCCGGCGGAGAGAACTTTAGAGAAGAAAGATCCTCAAGACAAAGGCACCGTTATTACAGAAAATTCGATTATCCGGTTAAAAAGTTCAATAAATTCTTCTGCACAGGCTGCGGCAGGTGTACGCGAAGCTGTGTTGCGGATATAAAGTTGTCCGAAACGGTTAATGATTTAACCAAAGAATGTAAAGGAGAATAAAATGGAGAGTAAATGCAAGTGCGGTTCCAAAACAAGTCAGGTGGCGGTCGACCCGCTATATTCTCCTATGGAAGGCACCATAGTGAGAACAAAAATGATGACCGAGAATGAAAAATTTTTCGAAATAAAATTAGAAGGCGGTAAACCGCTTGGGCATATGCCGGGGCAGTTTGCGCAGTTTTCTATTTTCGGCATAGGCGAAGCGCCGATCTCTATTTCATCGTCGCCGACAAAAAAAGATAACAGCACTTTTGAAATATGCGTAAGAAAGGCCGGAACGTTTACCGGCGCTCTTCATAAGCTTGGAGAAGGCGATAAAGTGGGCGTTAGGGGTCCTTTCGGCAAGCCTTTTCCCGTAGACGAGATGAAGGGAAACGATTTGATTTTCGTGGCCGGAGGGCTGGGAATAGTGCCCTTAAGGAGCCTTATTAATTTTGTCATCGATAGGCGGCGCGATTTTGGCGCGATTACGGTACTTCTCGGATGCAAGGCGCCCAAAGACAGGCTTTTTACAAACGAAATAGCGGCATGGGAAAAAATGACGGACATCAGCTATGCGTGTACGGTTGACAGGGCCGATCCCGAATGGAAGGGAAATGTCGGCGTTATTACCACGTTGATCCCCGGCGTAGATATCGATATTAACAGGACTTACGCGGTTGTGGTGGGGCCGCCGATTATGTACAGGTTCGTTATCGCGGAACTTTTAAAGAAGGATCTTCCCGAAAAACAAATAGTTATTTCTTTAGAAAGAAGAATGAAGTGCGGTTTAGGCAAGTGCGGGCACTGTCAGATAAACGGAAAATACGTATGCCAGGATGGACCTACATTCACATACGATGAAGTTAAGGGATTGGAGGAAGCGCTATGAGCAAGGATAAAAAGAAGGTAAGAATAGCATTTTTTGATTTCGCATGCTGTGAAGGCTGTCAGCTCCAGGTTACATATTTAAACGAGGCTTTTCTGGGGCTCTTGGAACACTGCGATATTGTTAATTTCCGCGAAGCTATTTCGGAAAAAAGCGACGATTATGATGTTGCATTTGTGGAAGGCTCCATTACAAGGAAAGAAGACGAGGAAAGAGTAAAAAAAATCAGAAACAATGCCAAAATTTTAATAGCGTACGGTTCTTGCGCGACGCTTGGCGGAGTTAACGGCCTCAGAAAAAAATATACCGGTGAAGAAGCGAAAAAAATTGTTTATCCGGATAGAACATTTCCGCTTGATGCGGGCGAACCGAGGGCTGTCGACCAGGTCGTAAAAGTGGATTATTACATACATGGTTGTCCTGTGCATCCTGACGAAGTTTTAAAAGCGGTTAAACAGATTTTGATCGGAAAGGGCTACAAGCCGCCAAAATACGCCGTTTGCGTTGAATGCAAGCTTAAAGAAAACGTATGTCTTTTTGAAAAAGGCCAGGCGTGTATGGGGCCTGTTACGAAAGCCGGATGCGATGCATGGTGCACAAGTTACGGCAACACCTGCTACGGATGCAGGGGGCTATTGGATAATCCCGCAACGGAAGGCCAGATGGACATACTTGAAAAATTCGGGTACACGATAGATTCGTTAAAGCAGAA
>JBFZAV010000190.1:0-10678 GCA_041308745.1 Candidatus Omnitrophota bacterium
GAAATACTCCAGTCCCATCTGTCCATTAAAGGTAAGAAATACTTTATAGTTATGAGGAACCAAAAAAGAGTAGAGGAGTTCGCACATATCCTGTTCGTCATCAATTATAAGAACCTTTTTAGCGTTTTGAAGTTTTCGAATCCTTCCGTCAAAAGGAAATTCAGACGGTCCGCCCTTTGTTGTTTTGATGTTCTTGATATATTTAACTATGCTGGCGATATCATCTACGCTCATGTTATCTACTTTTTGGCCGTCTATAAAAAGCTCATCCTTAACAATCTCTATTCTGTTTTCAGCCTTTTGACCGACAAGACGGGCTATGGTGACATTGAGCGTTTTTGAAAGGCGGTTTATTTCGTCGAGCTTGGGGGTTCTCTTGCCGGACTCCCACATGCCAACGGTAGACTGGGCAACTTCAAGCTTATTTGCCAGCTCCTGCTGTGATAATCTCAGTTCTTTCCTGATATTTTTTAAGTTTTCGCCAAATTTCATACGCTTCAAGTATACCACAGGTGTGATAAAAAACAACACATTGTGTGATAATTTTGGGCAGGCTGTTTGGTTATTAACAAGAGCAGAGGAGAGCTTTTTCGTTAAGTGATTTTTTACACTAAATTGGCGGGTCCTGTCACGGTCAAAGCATTCGTGGGCCCCTCCGCCCGGTGTGGATCCTCCCACTCATGCTTTTTACCGTGCCACCCGCCGAAGGTGGGGAGTAAAAAAATCACAATAACTCGAAAGGCTCCTTCTGCTCTTCTTATTCGTAATCACCAGGCCGTTAAGCTTGCGAGTAACTATGGGGACGGTTCCGGAAGTAAAGCTAAATCCGGTACACTTTTGTGCCGAGACCTGTCCCCAAAGATTTTGCTTGCAAATATCACAAAATGTGATATACTAGAATTAAGTTAAAAATCAGAAAGTAAGCTCATGAGGGAGATAGGAAGGGAGAACAGGGAGGTGGGAGATGATAGTCTTAATAGAGTCGGAGAAAGTTATAAATAAATTCATGCTTATCATTGTTGAGGACGAATGTGTACAGGCCGAGATTGACGCCCTGGTTGGCATGGGGTTCTACAATAAAGCGAGAGAGATGGCTCTTGAAAAAGGCGAGCTTATACGGCTGATTTCAGAGTACGAAAAGCCGTATGTAGATGTTGATGTCATTATTTCCAGTACAAATTTTCACAGAGACCTTACAGTCTAACAAATATCGCATTTGTTAGTGTTTCAAAAAGTAAGCCGTTCAAAGTTGCCTTACCCTGCCATTATAGGATAAACTATAGCTAGGAAGATTAAAGTAAATATTATTTCCTTTTATAAAAGTTTATAGAGGGAAATAGTATTTTTTTTGGGGTCTTATTTTAAGACTTTAAAAACTATTAGGAAGATGGCGGGCAAAGGTAAATTTAACATAGTTTTTAGAAAGGCGATAGCTTTCGTGCTATCGTTCACTTTCGTTGTAACTTTTGTGCTTAACGACGCATGCGCAATAGTGACCGACGGTGGTGTGTCTAAACAATCCAATGATACCCCCAATTATTCTGTTCTGGATATTGACACTTTTGCGGTTCCGGAATTTCTTGCAGATGTTAAACAATCCTATCGAGGTTTTTCAGACAAAATAGTAATTCATATTCAGGATGCACACTCGAATTATTATGCCCAAGCGAAAACTGCAGAATTAATCGGTTACCTTAATAGCGAATATGGCATTAAGGTTATTAATCTTGAAGGCGGTCTCGGAGCTTATGATTTAAAAACTTTTGATGAAATCACGGATAGCGATATCCGTTCTCAAGTTGTAAAACATTTCATGGAAACCGGGGAAATCGGCGGAGCGGAAGCCTACGCTGTCCAGAATCCCGGGCGTATCGAGCTTTGGGGTATTGAGAATAAAGATTTGTATTACTCAAACCTGAATGTTTTTAGAGATTCTCTTACTTACAGAAACGATGTAAATAAATATCTAAATGAAATCGAAAACGCCCTTAACGCCTTAAAACCCAAAATATATTCAGGCCCGCTTATGGAGCTTGATTCAAAATATTCCGCGTATAAATTAAAAAATATAAGCCTTGCCGATTATATTGAATATCTTTCCGGCCTTTCCCGTTCTCAGGGAATTGATTTTTCAAAATACAGAAATTTAAATATTTTGCGCGATTCGGCAAACTATGAAAATGGAATAGATTTTAAAAAGGCGAATGAAGAAAGAAATCTTTTGTTAGACAGTCTTAAGAAGGAACTTTCCCGGGAAGAGATCAAAGAATTAATTTCAAAAACAATTGAATTTAAAACCAAAAAGATATCCATAAAAGACTATTACGGATATCTCATAATAAAAGCGAATGAAGTTAACGTAAGTATAAATAATTATCCGGATCTCGCCGAATATTTTAAATATATTTCGGTATTAAATCTTCTGGATCACGGGAAGGTTCCGGATGAGCTTGAAGGTCTTGAAGAGAGAATAAAGGAAATGTTTTATAAAAACAGCGACGACAGGCAGCTTAACCAGTTGTCCCGGAACCTTGTGCTTCTTAAAAACATGTTTAACCTTAACATGACAAGGGATGACTACAGATTCTTTAAGTCTAATAGAGAGCTTTTTAATGTTTCAAACTATTTATCATTTGTTTCCGGCAGCGCGCAAAAATTCGGAATTAATTTTAAATTCACAAACGAAATTAACAATTTTGATCAGTATGTCGACAAAATTACCGAATTTTACGAAATTTCTTTTAAGAGAGACCAGGCCTTTGTTGAGAATCTGAAGTTTTCGCAAGGCACAGGGTGCGAATTCGCAATTCTTATTACGGGCGGTTTTCACACGGAAAACATTTGTGAAATATTAAGCGAAAATGGCATTTCCTCGATATCAATAATCCCGAAATTTAAAATGAAAGAAGGATACGTTTCGCCGTATTTTGATTTATTGTCCGGCAAAAAACCTGTGCCTGAAAAAGCGATAGGCGAGGTTTTGGGGTTCTGGCTTGCCATATACAGCGTTTTAAGCGGCCTGGCGGGACCTAAAGAAAAAGCGGTGTTTAATCTTTACGCGAAACTTATCGCCGCAGAAAAAATGGGATTAAAAGGCATAAATATAAAATATGCTGATAAAGAAATGGGATTAGTTGCGGTAAACGGCGATATTATAAAAATTGAAAGTCTTAACGAAGCGGAAATAGGTGGATATGAAATCGTTGACGTTTCTCTGGTTGCTCCGGAACTTGTCTTGCCGGAAGAATTGCCCAAACCCACAGCCGCTATTGGGTCCGTGAAAACTGCTCAAGAAAAAGACAGAGACGGTTTTATACAGCAGGGGCAGGGGTCTTTGGAGGAATTTAACAGAAAAAGAAGCGAAGGAGAATACAGGGACAACGATATAACCGAGTCTTATGAAAAAAGGCTTATAGAAATTTTAAGCAAATTTTTGCTTATTGAAGGATCCAAACTACCTGAAGAACAGCAGCTTTATATTGCCGATTACGTCGAAAACTTAAAAAACGATAAGATAAAAATATACGGATTTCACTCTATTATCTTAAAGGTTGAAGACGATTTCTTTTTAGGCTGGAACAATAAAGAAGGAAAAGAACTTTATATAGCCCAGGACTTGATGCATGAACTTGAAAAAATTAATCCCGCATTGGTTGATGAATATCTTTTGCATGAAGTTATTTGCTCGGGGAAAGAAGGGCATTATTCCGCCATTCTTCTTCAGCAGAGATTTTACAATTCGCATTATCCGGATGAAAAGGCGCTAAAAAAACAAACGGAGGCCAATCCTTACAAGGGACTATTAGGACTTGGCATAAGGGGGTTTCTTAATGGCCCCACAATTACTCTTGGAAAGTATTTTGAAACCTATAATGTAAATATCGCCCCGCAGGGGGATGTTTCGGAATACACTCTTCCAATGGCCGAGATAAAAAGGCGTCTTGTTGCGGATGATAAGTCCGGGGACAGGAGCAACTGGTTTAGATTATTGACTAAGGCCGAGAGCAAGATTGGCGAACTTTCTCCGCTGACTGTTGCCGGAACAGAAAAAAGAGTTTTGGTTTTTAAGGATGGAATTGACGCGGTTGTTATTCCGTATTTAAAGAAAACTAAAATCATAAACGATTATACGCCCATGAGGATATTTGCTTCAGGAAGTTATTTCTGGCTGGAGAGGCCGGCGGATGATTTGGAGATAGATATTATTCTTGATGATAATCATGTGTTTGAAATAATTGAGCTTTCCAGGGACCAGGTGAGGCAGCTATTTCCTGAGATTGGAAGATCTCCAATAAATATAAAAATAAATATTTTTGGCATAGAAAATCTTGAAAGAGCGGCAAGGGGGGAATATGTAGATGGCATAGAAGAGTTGAGGGGTAAGCTTATCACGTTGCCTCATGAATCAATTCAATTTATGGGCGATGAGATGGATTTAAATATATCTTTTGACAATGCGTTGAATCTTCAGTCTAAGTCTCGAATAGGTAAGAAAGAAAGAACCCTGATCGAAGAAAAGCTGAATCAGCAGCTTGAGAACGAGGAAAAACACCATTCGAATATTTTAAATTTCAATGCTTTGGTTAAAGAAAGAATTGCCAGATTAAAAGGCGCCAGCAAAAAACAAGACGTTCTTTTGAGGGATTGGCTTTCTTTAAGAAGGAAGGCGATCATGCTTTTTATTAACCAGCCCGGAAAAAAAGAAGCATTTGTTCCGATATTTGACAGGTTTGTTTTTAGAGACAGGGATATTTTGAGTAATACTATTTTAAACGAATATTTGGAAACTAAAATGAAAGCGGATATAGACAGTTCACTTATGGAGGGAGACCTTATTGATAACAGATACAGCATTATAAGGAAACTTGGCGGCGGCGGTATGGGCGCTGTTTATCTGGCATACGACGAGAGAATCAGGAGAAATGTAGCATTAAAAGTTGTCCAGAACCAGCAGGGAGCAAGCGTTGATCAAATGAAGCGGTTCCTGCAGGAGATAAAAGTCTCAAAAAGACTCAACCACGACGGAGTAATACAGGTGTACGATGCTTTTAACCCGAAAATGGGGCAGAACTATTTTTATTTTACAATGGAAATTATTGACGGGGAAGAACTCCTGGAAAGAATAAACTCAAAAGTACCTTATGATGAAAAAAGCCAGACTGTACTTATGCAGAGAATAGCCGATGCTTTGGCGCATGTTCACGCAAAAGGGATTGTGCATAGAGATCTTAAACCCGAAAATATAATGATACGGGATACAGCGGAAAAACAAGTGGATCCATATCCGGTTATCATGGATTTCGGGCTTGGCGTTCTCGCCAGTGATGTAAAAACGATATATGAAAGATTTACAATGACGGGGCAGTTTTTGGGGACGCCTTTATATGTGTCGCCGGAACAGGGGAAAGACATCTTCTTTGAAAAGGACCAGAGCAAAAAAGAGGCTATAATGAAAAAATGGGCTTTTTTAAATATAGATAAAAAACTGGAGCCGCGCGAAGAGTACAAAACGGATATTTTTTCACTTGGCATAATATTTTATTTAATGGTTGCCGGGACTTATCCTTTTAATATGGATAAAACAAATCCTATCGCGGCTATTCGTGATAGATTTACTAATAAATTAATCTCCCCTAGAAAATTTAATCCGTTTATAAGCAGAAACCTTGAAGCCGTCATAATGAAGATGCTCGAGCTGGATCCAAGAAAGAGATATACGGCGGATGAGCTTAGTGCGGATCTAAAACTTATTACGGAGGGCAGATGGTCGAAAGAATACACAAGAATCATGAAGCGGCGGATTTTTGCCGCAATTACTTTGGGTATATTGGGAGGGATTGCGGTTTATTTGTGGTCTCCGGCATATTTATCGGCTTTGTTTGCGGAGATCCTCGGGTGGTTTAATATGGCTGAGATTGTTGATAAAAACTTTTTTATAAGCAAAACGGCGTCTTATGTTTTGCTTGGAATTGTAGCTATTACAGATATTGTCTTTGGTATTAAGGTTTTTACGGATAAGACATGGAAGAAGGTTAAAGAAAATACTGTCGTGGTTGTCGAGCGCAAGACGCCCAGAACAATTGGTAAAACCTTATCCTTGCTTCTATTCTTTAGCGCAATTACTTTTAGCGGATGCGTTAAATATCTGGAAAAAAGGCAGGTTATTCCGCGCGAAATGCCTGTAATCGAAATTCCGGAAGAAGGCGTCGCGCCCGACAGGGCACCGCCCGCGGTTACTGTTGAAGAAACCATCGCAAGAGATATTGCGCTAAGGGATAAAGAGAAAGAGCGCAAAGCCAGCACCGAAGCCCTCAAAAGCCTTTCTGAGATGATAGATATCATTCTTAATGAAACAGACCTTGAAATGTCAGACGAATATAAAAAGAACGTAAAATTCCAGCTCATAATGACAATGATGGTCGAGAGCGACCAGCTCGCCGCTCGGGAGCAGTATCAGGGCGGGCCGGCAAGAGGGCTCGCGCAATTCGAACCCTCAACGGCCGCGTATGTAAGAGATTATATCGGCAGACGCGCCGGTAATGAACAGTTTAGAAATTTGATTCAAAGAATAATAGGAAGCGGCTGGGAAGAACTTATGGTGGTTTTATCTGAAGAAGACCTTATCAAAAAACTTTCCGAAGAATGGCATGTTGAGGTTAGAAGCGAAATTGAAAAAGAAATTGAACTTGCTAAAAATGAAAAAGATAAGAAAAAAATAAAAAAACTTAAAGAAGAACTTAATTTAGCAGAGCGGATAATTAAAAACGGTGGAAAAGATTTTAGAAGATTTTTAGTATATTCAAGATTTAAAGCCCTGATTGAAAGAGTGCTTGCCTCAGACTGGGCTTCCGTTGCTGCAATGACCGGTGCGGAGCTTGGAGAAAGAATGGCGACCGGCAGAGGTAGAGATGCTCTTGCTATAGCTATGAGCCGCGCTTTTTATTACAGAGACCCCAGGGTTATTCCTGACAGAAAAGATATTGAAGCGGTTTATGATTATTACATCGCTAACTGGCGGCCCGGTAAGCCTGTTTCGTTGGCAAAATTTGAGGATTTAGCAAAAATAGTTAATGAAAGCGGTATATTCCCCGAAGAAAAACCTGAAGAGAAAAAAGAAGAACCCCAAACATCTATTATGGACGTCGGCATCGCAAGTACCGGTCTTGGGCTTGTTGATAGGGGCGAACATGAAGCCTTTCATGATATGGCCGAAATTAGGCAAGTTATGGAAGAAAAGTACAGGCAAGAACAGTTTCAGAAAGGAATGCCTCCCGACCGCATAGAGAGGGCAATACAGATTTCCAGGGACGCGCAAGTTAATTTGTGGGTAGTCCCGGATTACACGACAGAAGATAATATCAAGGTTTACATAGATAAAAGATTTAAAAAAGACCATGCCGGACGCGGAAGTATGTCTGTTTATGCCTCGTCCAAGGCAAAGGCCGAACATGAGCTGGCAGAGCTAAGGGCATGGAGAGATTTTGCCCTCGATAAAGGAATTGTTGAACCCGGAGATCTGGAGCTGGGTTGGCTTGGCGAAAGATTGCGTATCTATATGAACAAGGCTCCTTCTGAAGAAGAGCTTGTTCGCCGCAGGCGCGAAATAAACGAGAAGGCTGAAGAGTTCCATTTGCTCGGACTTAAAGCAGAAAAAGCGGCAGCAGAAACTTCCGAACAAGTCGTGACAAATCCGGATGAACATATGTCTGATGTTGATTTTATTATTGCTGCCGGAGAAGAAATCCAGCCTGTGCCTAAAAAGAAAGCGAAGATCCCGATTACGGGAGAAGATATTTTAAAAGCTGATGGAGTTGCGGGATATTTGTCGGGCATTCTTGGCGAAGAAGTTACGGCAAAACATCTTATAGAGCGCATTAATAACTATTTAATTAGGGGCCTGAGTATTAGTGATTTGGAGGCGGAAGGGCTTATGAAAGTTTTGCTTGAAAACAGGAAGACTGTTCTCGAGATAAGGAAAATGGTAGCTCTTGAAGCCGGAGGCAGGTACGAAAGCATAGATGATGTGCAGAACTTTATAGACAGTGTATCCATGGGGTTTGACAGGTTTAAAGTCAGGGCAGATATCCTTGCATATGTGCAAAAAATCAAGATAGGGGAAAGCACTCCCGAGAAAGAGTACAAAAAACTAAATGCGATAGTAGCCTTACTAAGAGCGCAGCTCTTTCCAGACGATGTCCCGGTTGCTTATGTGGGCGATGACGGCGTAACTGAGATAAAGACAGTTCTGGGAGAGTTAAGAAAAGAAGGTATTGTTGTCCCGGGTTATTCGGAAAAGAATATTAACGACTTGGCATTTATCAAAAAACAGGAAGACGGTACGACCAAGACGATTAAGATAAGCCTTCTCGACGCCGAGCCGCAGAGTAGAGAAGAGCCCGTAGAGTTTAGTCCAGAGGAAGATATGGGGCTAAAGTCCGTAATGCCTGAAGCGCTTCCGGAACCAGAAAGTTTTAGCGTTCCGGTAACTCCCCAACTTATTCCGCAGGGCGAAGAAACGGTGTATGTGGAACGCATGTTCCAGGTTATGAGAGCCCTTGATAGGATGGCCGTACCCGCCAACGTCATGGATGACGGCACAAAGCTTTATGATGCATATTACATCAGTAGAACCATGTCTGAAGGCCCCGTCAAAACAATTGCCACTAAAATGGCAGAGATCTATGCTGATGTCTTGGTTTCGCGCATGACTGGTAAAACGGCCGAAGTGACGCAGGAAGCTATAAATAGATACGTTGATGCCATAAATACCGGTAAGGCCATTATAGCGGTCAAAAATGGAGAGATACTCGGTTTTGCTGCTTATGCCTTGGGAGTGGAGAATCTTGCCATTATCGATACGGTTGTTGTAGACAAAGACTTGCAGGGAACGGGCATAGGTACGGCACTAATGGATACCGCTATACAAAAGATCATAGAAGATGTTAAGCCTGAAAGAATATTCATCGCTACCTTGCCCGATGCAGCTGGCTGGTATGAGAATTACTTAACAAAACGCGGCATGAATTATAAGCGTGATGAGAATGGCGATTTTACGGTTTTATTAACTGAAAAAGACAAACTTAGGGCCTTTGAAAGACTTGAGGACATCCCTGAGCTTAAAGCCCTAATAAGCTATGAGATAGAAGATATTGCCGCGAAGTTTCCTGAAATCGAAACTGGTGCCCAGGGAATTGTTTATGTTGACCCTAAAGATTCAAGGATATCGTATAAAGTGGCGAGGCAAAATGCTTTAAACCTGGATGATATTCTGGAGGCCAGGAACATAGCCATACTCAATAATCTGGGCGTTACGCGAGGTATCCCAAAGCTTCTTGCCATAGGCCTCGACCCTGAAGGGCGCTTATGGATGAAACTCGAAGGTATAGAAAGTGCCGCTGACCTACGCCTATTTACCAACAAGGGCAAGTGGGGAAAACTTCCATTTATCAAGAAGGTGGAGGTATTTCTGGAAATAGCGAAGATTCTCGCCGAAATTCACAAAGCGGGATACATCCACTTTGATATAAAACCGGAAAACCTTCTTATAAATGATAAGGGTGAAGTTATGGTTATAGACTTTCGCACTCTTGGCAAGGAAGGGGAACAAGCTATTATGGGAACAGTGGAATATCAGCCTCCCGAGAAAATCATTTATTTCAAAAGCGATATATTCAGTTTGGGTAAGGTTATTTTCGAGCAGCTTGACAGGACGAAAGATGAAGAGATCGATATTCCAATAGAGAACATACAAAAAAGCGGCCTGATAGACCTTGCAAGATGGATGACTCTTGCGGAGATAGACGCTCGCATGCCTTTGGACATGGCGACAGTGGTAAGGTCACTTGCAGTGGTTAAAGATTATTTGGAGGAAGCCAGTGTTAATAAGTTTAGTGTATCAGAAGCCTCCCGCCTTACTATCGAGTCTATTACTCCGGTATCGCGTGACGCTGAAGATCTGAAGGGCCTTTTAAAAGATTCACCATATGAAGTAAATGTTTTAAGAGAGGATGCCCCGGTATTTACGTCCGAAGACGATGAATATCTTGTTCGCGCTGAAGAAAGGGCAAAAGAAGGTTTCAGTGACATACTTGGAAGCCTTGGACTTAATTTAAGCCCGAGGTATTCCCAGGGGATTTCTACCTATCATTACACTGACGCGGAAGGGCGCGCTGATGAAAATTTCCTTTTTTTCTATACGAAAGACAGGGCTATTTATAAAAGGCCTTCGGCTCGTGAAATTAACGCATATCTGACATTTGAAATTGAAGCCGGATACACGATGTATGATCCTTTTGTGAGCGCTGTTGAAGAGCTGAGAAAGGCAGGTGTGGATTTTTCCGCCAAGGGCGCTTCGCCAAAAGCGGTATTTACAAGAAAAGATAACATTGTTTTAAGTATCGCGGAATACGATCTTTACAGAGCGATTCCGGTATTACGCAAATTTGCGGGTGAAAATAGCTATTTTCGTATCGACAGAAAAAGTGCTCCGGTCGGGATAGAAGATCCTCTTACAAAAGGCCTTTCATGGAGACGCGCAGACAAAAAGCTCTCGCTTAAAGAAGCGTATCTAACCCTGGGATATCTCCTGCCCCCTGACGTTATGGGTATGGATGACCTCAAATATTCTTATGAACTTGTGCAGGAGATATTGAAACACAAAATAGATTCGGTGCTTGTG
>JBFZAV010000191.1:0-6190 GCA_041308745.1 Candidatus Omnitrophota bacterium
AACAACGGGAATCCCGTTGTTCTTCGTCCGGCATATACGATGGGTGGCACAGGCGGCGGAATTGCTTATAACGTTGAAGAGCTTAGAACAATAGTTACCCGCGGTCTTGCGGCCAGTCTCGTGCATCAGGTTCTGGTGGAAGAGTCGGTTATAGGGTGGGAGGAGCTGGAACTTGAGGTTGTAAGAGACAGCAAAAACCAGAAGATAACGGTTTGTTTTATCGAAAATATTGACCCCATGGGAGTTCATACGGGAGACAGTTTTTGCGTAGCGCCGATGCTTACGGTGCCTGTAAAACTCCAGAAAAGAATGGAGGATATTTCTTACAAAATTGTTGATGCGATCGGCGTTGTGGGAGGCACAAACGTTCAGTTTGCGCATAATCCCAAAGATGACAGGCTTATCGTTATAGAAATAAATCCGAGAACATCGCGCTCCAGCGCTCTCGCGTCAAAGGCTACGGGATTTCCCATTGCGCTTGTATCGACGCGTCTCGCGGCCGGAAGGACAATGGACGAACTGCCTTACTGGAAAGAAGGCACTCTTGAAAAGTATAAACCGAGCGGCGATTATGTGGTTATAAAATTTGCAAGATGGGCCTTCGAAAAGTTTCCCCAGGCAAAAGACATTCTTGGAACACAGATGAAGGCTGTCGGGGAAGTAATGAGCATATGAAAAAATTTCAAAGAGGCTTTCCAAAAATCTATCCGTTCGCTTGAAATTAAAAGGTATGGTCTTGGCGGGGCAAAAAACTTTAAAAATCTCAGTCTTGATGAAATTAAACAGAAACTGGCGGCGCCCTCCAGCGAGCGTATTTTTTTAATGTATGAAGCTTTGCGCAAGGGGCTCGGCGTGGAAGAGCTTTATGAAATGACCAAAATCGGAAGATGGTTTATTAACGAGATGAAGGAGCTGGTTGACCACGAAGAGAAAATAGCGAAGTATAAGTTTAAAGACCTGCCGGATAAAGAGCTTGTAAAGTCCAAGGAGTGGGGCTTTTCGGATAAGTATCTCGCGGGTCTCTTTAATGTGAAAGAAAAAGAGGTGAGAGATAGAAGGCTTTCGATGGGTGTTATCGCAAGGTACGAAGCGGTGCCTGTAAGCGGCGTTGAAAACGCGGCGTACTATTTCTCCACATATAAACCCATCAAAGATGAAGTGGCGGTCAGCAAAAATAAAAAAATAATGATACTCGGGGGCGGGCCGAACAGGATAGGGCAGGGAATAGAGTTTGATTACACCTGCGTGCATGCCGCGTTCGCTCTGCGTGACGGCGGTTATGAATCAATAATGGTAAATTGTAACCCGGAAACGGTTTCGACCGATTATGACACTTCAAACAAGCTTTATTTTGAACCATTGACGGTCGAGGACGTGCTTTCCATTTATGCTAAAGAAAAACCGGAAGGCGTTATCGTTCAGTTTGGAGGACAGACTCCGCTCAATATTGCCCAGGAGCTAAAGAATAACGGCGTAAAAATTGTGGGGACAACTCCTGAAAACATACATTTTGCGGAAGACCGCGAGAAGTTCCGCGAAAAAATGATAGAACTCAAGATTCCACAGCCGGAAAGCGGTATTGCCAGGTCTCTTGACGAAGCTATTAATCTCGCAAAGAAAATAGGGTTTCCTCTTATTGTCAGACCTTCATATGTTCTGGGCGGCCGGGGAATGGAAGTCATTTATGAAGAAAAATCTCTTAAAAGATACGCTATTGAAGCAATCCAGGTAAGTCCCGAGCATCCGATGCTTATAGACAGATTTCTCGAGCAGGCAATTGAATGCGAGGTTGATGCATTGTCTGACGGAGAAGAAACTTTTATTGCTTCGGTAATGGAGCACATAGAGCTTGCGGGAGTCCATTCGGGCGATTCGGCGTGTTCGATACCAAGCCGGACAATAAAGAAGGAGCATCTTAAAAGAATAGACGAGTATACAAAAGCCATTGCGAAAGAACTTAAAGTTGTAGGCCTCATGAACATTCAGTATGCGATATGCGGAGATGTTGTTTATATCCTTGAAGCTAATCCGCGCGCTTCGCGTACAGTGCCTATTATTTCAAAAGTATGTAACTTTCCGCTTGCAAGAATCGCCACCCAGATCGTTATAGGCAAAAAGCTCAAAGATTTTCCGGAACTTAAAAAAATGAAAATCGCTTTTACGGGCGTAAAAGAAGCGGTTTTTCCATTTAACATGTTTCCGGAAGTTGATCCTCTTCTAGGCCCTGAAATGAGGGCGACGGGAGAGGTAATGGGCGCGGCCGATTCTTTCGGGCTTGCTTTTTATAAGGCTCAAGAAGCCGCCGGAAGCAAGCTTCCTCTTTCGGGGAACGTTCTTCTGACAGTTGCCGACAAAGATAAGCCATTTTTACTTCCCATTGCAAAAAAATGATAGATATGGGATTTAATATTCTTACCACGGAAGGAACGGGTAAGTTTTTAAATTCTCACAATATAAAAAATACTGTGATTAAAAAACTGCATGAAGGCAGGCCCAATATTTCCGATGCAATAAAAAATAACGAGATACAGCTTGTAATAAATACCCCCGCGGGAAAGGACAGCAAATACGATGATAGCTACATACGCATGATGTCTATACAGAAAAAGACTCCTTATGTTACTTCAATCGCCGCGGCGGAGGCCACTGTGGCGGGAATAGAAGCCGTAAAGGCCGATGCCCGGATGGCGCCAAAAGCCCTGCAGGAGTATTATAAATAAAACTTAAACTATTTTGGCTTGGGTTTTAAATGGCCGCCGGAAAAGACACGGCGGCCATTCTTTTTGTTTTCAGCGCAAAAGCCCCGCAAGAAGTTTATTTTATTTGTTTACTGTTCTTGAGCAATGTTATAATGATCGTCAAATTTATAAACTCTAACAATTAATTTTTATTATGAATACGAAACAAGCGTTTATAGAAAAAAACAAAAAAGAATACGGGGAACTTTACTGTCTCTTGAGGTGGCCGTCTAAAAAAGAAGCCGAAGAAGCCCTAAAAAAAAGAGAAGAAATTATTTCTTCGATCGGAAGCGCCCTTAAAACTGAATATAACGGCACCAAGTTATATTTGGGAAACCTCGCTCCGGGGTGCAGAAGCTGCGCGGAAGGTTCCTGGTCGTGCCTTTTTGTGAGCGGTGTCTGTCAGGCGAACTGCTTTTTCTGTCCCGCGAACCAGGATGAGATGGGTGTACCCATGACAAATACCCTGGCCTTTCCGGACTTAGAAGACTATATCGATTTTGTTTCGGCAACCAACATTAAAAGTGTCGGCATATCGGGCGGAGAACCCCTATTGGCGTTTGACAGGGTGGAGTCTCTCTTGAAAGGCCTAAAAAAAAGATTTGGCAGCGATATTTACGTGTGGCTTTACACAAATGGTCTTATGCTTGATGAGGAAAAGGTAAGAAAACTTGCCGATCTTGGCCTTAATTCGATAAGATTTAATATAATCGCGACCGGATACAATCTTGAAAAACCCTGTCTCGCGGCGGGAAAAATAAAAGATGTCACCGTTGAAATACCCATGGTTCCGGAGGATTTTGACCTCATGAAAGAAAAAATCAAGGAGATGAGGGATATAGGCGTAGAATATCTTAACCTTCACCAGTTGAGGCTCACACCGCATAATTTTAGGAACTTTATGGGGAAGAACTACACGTTTCTTCACGATGAAAAAGTCACTGTTATGGAGTCGGAACTTAAGGCCCTGGAACTCATGGATTATGCCGCTAAGAGAACAATAGGATTAAACATAAATTATTGTTCGTTTGTTTATAAAAATAGGTTCCAGGCTCTGGCCGCAAGAAAAAGGGCGGCTTTGCTGGTTAAAGAGAATAACGAAGATATAACCGCCTCCGGCTACGTGAGGAGACTGTATTTAAAGGGCGTTGAAACCCATGTGTCATATTATGAAGCGAAATTCGTAAATAGTATTTCTTACAGCAATCCCTTTTCTGAAGTCAGGATAAATGAGCGAAGAAAAATTTATGTGGAAAAGGTTTGGAAAGTAAACGATTTAAAAATAGAAAAATTAACGGATAAAAACGCGGTACAAGGCATAGAAAACTATGAAGCCATCAAGGAAGGATTACAGCTATACCAATAGGATAAATACGGGGTTATAAAAAAATATGAAAAAATACTCAGTTGATGATAAGTCAGCCAAAAGCCTTGAATATTCTATTCTTGACGGTGCATTCGCCAGCGTGATGACCGGTTTTACGCAGGATTATTTTATTCCCTTTCTGCTTCTATTAAACGCGACAGTTCGCCAGGTTGGTATGCTGAGCGCCTTTCCAAATCTTTTTGCCGCTTTAGTCCAGCTTAAAACCCCGGGTTTTGTTGAAAGATTTAAATCGAGAAAAAAAGTCATAAATATTTTTGTTTTTTTGCAGGCGTTTATGCTTCTCCCCATGGCCCTAATAGCGGCAATCGGTAAAGCGCGGCCCGAGATGTTTATTTTGCTGGTTGTTCTTTTTACCTCTTTCGGGGCGATAGCTCTTCCCGCATGGGGAAGTCTGATGAGCGACCTTGTCGCGGGCCATAAAAGAGGCGCATACTTCGGGTGGAGAACGAGAACTGTGGGGTTTTTAACCGTTGGCGCGGCCTTTACCGCGGGTGTTATTCTTGCCGTAATGAAAAAAGTAAATGTTTTTTACGGATTCATAATACTTTTTATGGTGGCGTTTTTGTTCAGGTTAATTTCGTGGTATTTTCTTAAAAAGATGCACGAACCGCATCTTGACATAAAAAAAGAACATTACTTCAGCCTTATTGACTTTATTAAGCAGATACGAAAAAGTAATTTCGCTAAGTTTGTGTTTTTTGTTTCCTTAATGAATTTTTCGGTTAATATGGCATCGCCGTTCTTTTCGGTATTTATGCTTAGAGACCTTAAATTCAGCTATATTCAATATACCGTGGTTACCGTTTCGGCCACGCTTACGATATTTCTCATGATAAGCCGGTGGGGAAGGCATGCCGATAAAGTGGGGAACTTGAGGATAATTAGATTTACCGCGCCTTTCATAGGGTTAATTCCGCTTCTTTGGATATTTAACCAGACCCCGATTTATCTTATAATGGCCCAGGTGTTTTCAGGATTTATGTGGGCCGGGTTTAATATATCGTCGACAAATTTTGTATATGATGCGGTAACGCCCGAGAAACGGACAAGATGCATTGCGTACTTTAATCTTATAAACGGAACGGCCCTTTGCATGGGCGCTCTTATCGGAGGGTTTATGATTAAATGGCTTCCCCCGGTTTTCGGCTATAAGATGCTCGCTCTTTTTATTTTTTCATCGTTTATGCGTTTTATGATTGGCGCTATAATGCCTTTAAAATTAAAAGAGGTAAGACCGGTAGAAAATATAAGCAATAACAGTTTGTTTTTTAGTATAATAGGCGTAAGGCCCATGCTGGGCATGGATAAAAAAATGTAAGGGATCAATTCTGGAACATGAAGACAATATTTCTTTTGATGATATCGAATATTTTTATGACATTCGCCTGGTATGGCCACCTGAAATTCAAGAGTAAGCCGTTATTTACGGTCATCATGGTAAGCTGGCTTATAGCTTTTTTTGAATACTGTTTTCAGGTTCCGGCAAACAGGATTGGCCACGGCATGTTTACCGCGGGACAACTTAAGACAATACAGGAAGTTATTACGCTTGTCGTTTTTAGCGTGTTTTCGGTTCTCTATCTTAAAGAACGTATAAGCTGGAATTATTATGTGGGATTTGCGCTTATTATTGCTGCGGTGTTTTTTATCTTCAAAAAATGGTAAAATCCGGAAAGTGAAGGAAAAAAATTATGAAGATTAATAAGACCATACCTATTTCAGCGCTTGTCATAGGGGCTCTTTTATTTTCCTGCGGATACCAAAAAAACACTGTATTCAGCGAATCTGCGGGGAAAGAAAACCAGACTTTGCGTGATGAATCCATAGAGTTTAGTCATGAAGTCGCGGATTCAATTCTTACGGGCGGTACCATTAATGAGCGGGAAGAGCTCAAAATAAAGGGATTATGGAAAGTTTCAATTGATATTTATTTTGAGGGAATAAAAATGACCGAAGGCTCCGGACGAGCCTTTCTTTATTCGCGGGCCCTTGAAAAAGCCGTAAGAGACGCTTTTACCCCGTCTTTGGGGATAGATAGTCCAGAGGTGTCACAGTCCCGATTTTT
>JBFZAV010000192.1:0-3388 GCA_041308745.1 Candidatus Omnitrophota bacterium
ATAAAAAAGCATAAGGGTGATGTTGAAAAGGTTTACTATTGCACGCATTCGAAAGAAGAAGCCTGTTCCTGCCGCAAGCCAAAACCGGCCATGTTTAACCTTGCCAAAAAAGAACTGGAAATAGAAGATATGAGCGACAAATTTTATGTGGGAGACGCGGCCAGGGACGTGGAGGCAGGCAAAAACGCCGGATTAAAAACAATTCTGGTTTTGTCGGGCAATTCAAAAAAAGAAGAAATTAAGAATTGGGAAATTAAACCCGATTATGTATGCAAAGACCTGCTTGAAGCGGTCGATATAGTGGTGGGAGCATGAAGAAAATTATAGTACTTTACTCGACCGGCGGGATGGGGCATAAAAAAGCCGCCGAAGCGATCGTTGAAGAATTAAATTTGAGACATGATGGTTTTGAATTTAAGGCTATAGACAGTCTGGAATATGGTAACAGCCTTTACAAGTATATCTACAAAGATATGTATGTTTACTTGATGACCAAAGGAAAAAAACTCTGGGGATTTTTGTACCGATTAACAAATCTCCCATTCGTGGATAAAATCATCAGGCCAGTCCGCGAATATGCCGAAACAAAAAGTATAGAGGGACTAGTTAATGCGCTTATTGAGGAAAATCCGGATGCTGTTGTTGCGACACATTTTAATCTTCCCAATATAGCGAGATTCTTGAAAAGAAAAAAAGCCTTTAAAGGCAAATTATACACGGTGGTTACGGATTACGGCCCCCACAGTTTTTGGATGTCGGAGTATATAGACAGGTATTTTGTCGGCTCCAATTCCGCAAAAGAAGAATTTATTAAAAGGGGTGTGCCGGAAGAAAAACTTTTTGTTACCGGAATTCCTTCTTCAAGAGTTTTCTCCAAAGAGTTTGACGTCGAGGCGCTTAAAAAGAAGTATGAAATAATAGAGGGGCGCAAAACAGTTTTTCTATTAAGCGGGGGGTTTGGCGTGGGGCCGCTTGAAGAAATGCTGCATGCTCTAAATGACTGTACGGGCAGCATACAATCAATAGTTGTATGCGGGCATAACGATAAGTTCTATCAAAAAATAGACCGACAGAGGGATGAATTTAAGTATCCGGTAATACTTTTTGGTTTTACCGACAAGGTCGCCGAACTTATGGCTATTTCGGATCTTATAATTACGAAGGCCGGGGGTATCAGCACCACCGAGGCGCTTAACGCAAGGCTTCCGATGATCCTTTATGCTTCTGTCCCCGGTCAGGAGACCTGGAACGAGGAGATGCTTCTTCAAAATCATGCGGCTTTAAAGGCAGAAAAGGTCAATGATATTCCGGGTATGGTTGACAGTATTCTTACATCAGCTCGCGTAAGGGAATCTTTAGCTGAAGGAATAAAAAAATTAAGAAAACCTGACGCGGCAAAGAGAATAGTGGACATAATGCTAGAGGATGGTTATAAAAAAAATGAATGATTTAAATAAAATTTTATTCAGCATGAAAAGTTTGCTTGAAACAGAACAGCTTTCGGGCATATCAGAGCTTTATGGAAAAAAAGAATCAAAAACTTCTGCCGGCAAAGAAGATTTGAAATCAATTGCCTCTTGTATTGAAAAGTGTCATAAATGCCCTTTGGCCGGTACTCGGACAAATGTGGTTCCCGGAGAGGGCAACCCCAGCGCTAAACTTATGTTTGTAGGTGAGGCTCCGGGCGCGGATGAAGATGCCCAAGGCCGTCCGTTTGTGGGTAGAGCCGGCCAATTATTGACAAAAATCATTGAATCGATAGGCTTAAAGAGAGAGGAAGTTTATATCGCTAACATTTTGAAGTGCCGGCCGCCCGAAAACAGAAATCCTTTGCCGAGCGAAATTGCGGCGTGCAGTTCTTTTCTTGAAAAACAGATAGAGGCTATTAAACCAGAAATTATTTGCGCTTTAGGTAAATTTGCGGCGCAAACGCTTCTTAATACGGAAACACCTATAAGCCAGCTTCGAGGGAATTTTTACGAGTATCGGGGTATTAAGCTTATTCCGACATATCATCCGGCATATTTATTAAGGAACCCTCACGGAAAGAAGGATGTGTGGGAAGATATGAAGAAGATTGCTAAAGAACTGGGTCTTAAATTGCCAAAAGGCAAGATTAAGGATTAATTATGGCGGGTGGCACGGTGAAAGCGAACACTTTTACCGTGACAGGCCCCGCCGTTTAATTTTGAGGATTCATGTCAAAATACGTAGAAATTGTCACATCACTTCCTATAGACAGAACTTTCCAGTATAGAGTTACCGGAAAGGAGTCTTTTTCTCCGGCCGTGGGGAAAAGGGTAACTATCCAATTTAATTATTCCGAACGCATAGGGTACATAGTTAAACTTGAAGAAACCTCCCAGGTTGAGGATCCCAAGCCGCTTAAGGATATAATTGACGACGAACCAATATTTACTCCGGAAATGGTAGAGCTCGCCAGGTGGATAAAAGACCAGTATTTCTGCTCATGGGGAGAGGCCCTGGAAGCTATGCTTCCGGGCGGGCTAAAAAGAGGCAAGACTTCCATGAAGCAGAGGGTCGAAGAAGAAAAACGCGAAGTTGTTCCCACCTTACCTCACAGCCCAAACAAAGAACAGGAAAAAGTTTTAAATGATATTAAAGACCGTATAGACAGCGGAAAACATGAAGTGTTTCTCCTCCACGGCATAACGGGCAGCGGAAAGACAGAAATATACCTGCAAGCCATGGAGAAAGTTCTCTCTCTGGGCAAGACGGGAATTGTTCTTGTCCCGGAAATATCTTTGACTCCGCAGACGGTTGAACGTTTTATTTCAAGGTTCGGAGAAAGAGTGGCGGTTTTTCATTCAAGAATGCTTGAGACTACAAAATTTGAAGAATGGAAAAAAATTAAAGAGGGTAAAGTTGACATTGTTGTCGGTCCGCGTTCTGCGGTGTTCAGTCCCTTTAAGAATCTGGGGATTATTATTGTTGATGAGGAACATGAACCGAGCTATAAACAGGAAGATACCCCCAGGTATCATGCCAGGGATGTTGCTATTCAACGGGCCAAAATTTCAAGTTGTCCGGTTATCTTAGGCAGCGCTACTCCCCAGCTGGAATCATATTATAAGGCCATCAGGGGAGAGTATAAGCTTGTGGAACTTACCCAGCGTATACAGGAAAAAGAGCTTCCCAAGGTAAAAATTGTCGATATGAGAATGGAATTTGAGACCCGTTCGGGCATGAAAATAATATCAAATGTGTTAGAAGAGGCCCTTAGAAAAGACTTGATGAAAAAACAGCAGGCGCTTATTTTTATAAACAGAAGAGGGTTCTCGACTTTTGTAATGTGCCGGAAATGCGGCTTTGTTTTAAAATGTTCCAAATGCGACACTCCTTTTGTTTATCATCAGAAGACAGAGGA
>JBFZAV010000193.1:0-3143 GCA_041308745.1 Candidatus Omnitrophota bacterium
GAATGATAGGAAAAGGCGCAAGATCCGGCGAAGTAAGAGAGGCGATTAAAAATACCGGATCCGTGTATTTTGTGGCGCCCGCGGGCGCAGGGGCGTATTTAAGCGAAAAAGTGGTTCGAAATGAAGTGGTTGCGTTTCATGATCTGGGCCCCGAAGCGATATACAGACTCGAAGTGAAAGATTTTCCCCTGATTGTCGCGATAGATTCAAAAGGGAACGATATTTACGAGAGATTTAAGGATTAAGAATTAAGGATTAAGCAGCGGCAGTAAGCGCTTATAGCTTAAAGCTTACAGCTTATAGCTTAAAAAGAAAGGATCAATTAAATGAGAAACGATGGCAGAAATGTAAGTTCTATAAGAAAGGTTGTAATAAAACCTAATTATATAAAATATGCGGAAGGTTCATGCCTTATTGAAATTGGAAACACTAAAGTTATTTGTACGGCAAGCGTTGAAGAAGCTGTGCCGAGTTTTTTAAGGGGGCAGGGAGTGGGCTGGGTGACGGCTGAATACGGCATGCTGCCGAGGTCGTGCAAAACAAGAGTTCCCAGAGAATCTTCAAAAGGGAAAACCGGCGGGAGAACGCAGGAAATTCAGCGTCTTGTGGGTAGAGCATTAAGAAGTGTTGTTGACATGAAAGCCCTTGGCGAGAGAACTTTCTGGATTGACGCGGATGTAATTCAGGCCGACGGAGGAACAAGGTGCGCGAGTATCACGGGAAGTTTTGTGGCGCTGGGTCTTGCCGTGAAAAAACTCATGAAGGACGGCGTGATATCCGCGAACCCGATAAAAGATTTTCTTGCGGCAATAAGTGTTGGTATAATAGATGGAAAGGTTTGCCTGGATCTTAACTACGAAGAGGATTCAAAGGCCGAAGTTGATATGAATATTGTAATGACAAGTTCGGGAAAATTTGTTGAAGTTCAGGGAACCGCCGAAAAGGAACCGTTTGGCGATAAAGACATGGAAACTATGATTAACCTGGCCAAAAAAGGCATTAAGGAACTTATAAGCGAGCAGAAAGAAGTTTTAAAAGGTGTGTTTTAAAGTCAAAAATTGAAACACAAAAAGCGGAGGAATAAATGATTAAGCTATTAGTTGCCACGAATAACTCTAGAAAGTTAAAGGAACTTAAAACTCTTCTTAAAGGTTTTCCTAAGGTCAAGATCGTGAACTATGACGATTTGGAAGTTGCGCCGCCGATAATTGTGGAAGACGGGAAGACGTTCAGGCAAAATGCTATAAAAAAGGCGATTACTGTATCCAGATTTTTTGACGGGATTGTGCTTGCCGATGATTCCGGGCTCGAAGTTGACGCTCTCGGAGGTAAGCCGGGCGTAAGAAGCGCGAGGTTCGCCAGGACAAAGGCAACTGACGTAGAAAACAACGAAAAACTTTTGAGACTCCTCGAGAATACGCCGGATAAGAGCAGAAAGGCTCAATTTGTATGCCATATCGCTCTCGCCAGAGAAGGGCATCTTTTAACGACCCTTGAAGGCATTGCAAAAGGGAAAATAGCTTTCGAGCCCAAAGGGAAAAACGGATTTGGCTATGATCCCGTGTTTGTTCCGACAAAATACGAGAAAACTTTTGCCGAAATGGAAACCTCGTTTAAAAATAAAATAAGTCACAGAGGTCTTGCTTTAAAAAAGCTTAAAGGTGTTATAGGGAATTATCTAAAATAAGGGTAGTTTGATCAGATCTTTGAACGGGTTTACGTATTCAAATTTCCATTCGGGTTTTTTTAAGGTCCCTTTAAGGTAGGCCTTACTTATAAATTTACCAAAACCGCTGATAACATTAGTTATGCCGTCCTGCCAGCTTTCCGCTTGTTCGCCTTCGGGCTCTAAAAATTCGTTTTGCACGTAAAAGTCCAAATTACCGTCGAAGTCAAGATAGCCAGCGGCGGTGATCGCCATGGTTTCGCTCCATATTGTCAGATTGTTAGTTAAAATTTGCCTATTTTTTATTTGGAAATCAGTATAACCGTTTTTCATAAGCACCTTTTTTATGCCCGGGACAAAGTTTTGGAGAACCGCGTAGCTTTTCCCCAGATAAGGCGTAAGTACGGGCATTGGCCCAAGATCGCCGTTCTCGATCATTATGAAGCCGCTTCCGACTAAACTTGCATCATCGTTAAAGCTTCCTTTAAGTTTTATTTCCGAACTTAATGTCCCAAGAGCATTTATTTTTGTCTCATTAAGGCTTGATATCAAATCTTCAAAATTAATATCCTTAAAAGACAGATTGATGCTGAAAGGCCTGTCGCTATTAAATATTTCAGAGCTGAAATCTCCCGTTAGTGTTCCATTATACATTTTGCCGTTTATGACGGGAGCGTACAATATGCCTTTAGAGACGGTAAATTTGGCCAAAAATTCTTTTGCTTCGATCCTTCGAAATTTGTAATTTTCAACCAGTAAAGTCGCGTCCATGTCTAAATTGTTAAGGTCTTTAAAAGGGGCTGAAAAACGGAAAGTGCATTTTAAATCACCCTGCATTATATTTAATTTATATTTTTCGGAAATGTCTTTTGGAAAAGAGGCCTTATCGAGACTTGTTTTTAATGTCCCGTCTGCGTCAAGGCTTCTACCGGCGGCTTGAAAATCCTTCAGTTCCCCCTTAAGCGTAAGCGCCATGCCATAGAGATTTCCCGTCAGGTTCTCAATTTTTATACTCGTATTATCTTTATAAAAATCGGATACAACATCGATATAATCGGAATTTATTTTTGCGGTGTAACCATAATCGTGCTTTTCATTTTTTTCAAAAAGTAATGTGTATGGTTTTTCATTAAAAGAAAGAACAATTTTGCCGTTTATAACGCTAAGTTTATCAAGATAAAGCGTTCCATTTATACCCCGTAAAAGAAGATCATTCTTTTTAACGTCCATGTGTTCTATGCGTATTGTTTTTATAAGCGAAGGGTCGAAAATCTTCCGGTAACCTGATGCCGGATAGGAATCAATGCCGATCATGGCGTTTAATAAAATATCGCCAAAGGTGAGTTCAGTAATAAATATATCGGTTTTCAGCTCTTTCTGAATAAAAATGGCCCGGAGATAAAGTCTCATTTTTACGCTTTTAATATTTCCAGCCAGAAGGGAAGGGGTGTTTTTGTCGTAAAGTTGTACATTTTCA
>JBFZAV010000194.1:0-4481 GCA_041308745.1 Candidatus Omnitrophota bacterium
CTCTCCGCCTCGTTCAACATACCCTCATCTATTTTACCGCTAAAGAGCTGTTCGTTCAAGGCTAAAAATCTAGAAACATGTTCTACCGTTCTTTTTTCGGCATATTCAACAAAAGTGCCGGTTTTCATTATAAATGCCCAGTCGCTGGACTGCGCCAAAAGGACCTCTCTCGCCATCTGATTCAAAACCCTTCTCTGTAGCGGCGTCGGGTGCTTAAATTCTCTTGCCGCTTTTGTCATAAGTTCAGCTATTTTATGGAGATGCTTATAAATCCAATCGTTACAGCCGTCAAGCCATACTTCGGCATAACCTTTATATCCCCAGCTCGACATTGAGGGCGTCAGCACCGGAAATCTGTCATACATGTCCATAAATTCGCTTGGAACAATCGTTTTTACACTGTCCTGATCGTAATGCATCTTCCTGAACAAAAATTCCAGCCATTCCGGGCCTTCATACCACCAGTGCCCGAAAAGCTCCGTATCGTACGGCGCAACAATTATCGGTTTTCTGTCCATTATGGAGGTCAGATACTCAACCTGTTTTTCCCTGTTGAACATGAAATTTGAGGCGTGACTCGCGGCTGTATCAAGCGCGGCCTGCCTGTTGTAAATATCTTTATAGTCCGAAGGACCCGTAATTTTATGATATTTGATGCCCGTGTTAATCCTGGTGCCGCAGGTATTTATATAAGGTTTGATATAGTCATAATCAAGATCAAACCCTATGTCCCTGTAATAGTCGCGATAGTTATAATCCCCCGGATATCCTTCCTTCGCGCTCCATACGGCTTTTGAGCTTTCCATGTCTCTTGCCAAAACACCTACGCCTGACTTGCAGAGATAAGGACTATAAACTCCATACTTGGGTCTCGGCGAACCAAAAAGTATACCATGTGTTTCCACAAAAAAGTATTTTATACCGAATTCTTTCAGTATCTCGTCGTGCCCCGGATGGTATCCGCATTCCGGAAGCCATATACCCTTCGGAATATCTCCGAAATTCAGCTTAAACGTGTCAACCGCCGCTTTAACCTGGGCCCTGATGGCCGGTTTATAAAGATCCATTAACGGCAAAAAGCCGTGAGTTCCGCAGCATGTAATAAGTTCTACATTACCAAGCTCGTAGAATTTTCTAAACGCCTTTAATATATTTTTTCCGTATTTATTGCAGAAAACATCTCTCGTGTTCTTGAATCTTTCGTGGTACATCGACGCAAGGCTGTTTACGCGCCTGTCGGATTTCGTTCTCTCTATCTCAAGAGCCGAAAGTGTGATAAGCCTGTCCAAATGCTTAAGATAACGCGAGATCAAAAGCTCGTCTTTAAGCATCGCGATCAGCGGCGGGCTTAATGAAATAGTTATTTTAAAATCTACGCCTTCGGATACAAGTTTATCGAATGAATTTATAAGGGGAATATAAGTGTCAGTGATAGCCTCAAACAACCAGTTCTCTTCAAGAAAACTATTATGTTCAGGGTGTCTGATAAAGGGTAAATGGGAGTGTAGTGCGAATGCTAAATAACCTTTGGCCATAATTACTTTTTCCTGCTACTCGACATCATGAAGGAACTTGCACCGCCGAACATCCAGGAACCCACGCCGCCTGAAGTTACCCAGCTTTTCAAGTGTCTTTCAATCATCTCTTTCATTTCCATTGAGCTTTTGCCAACATCAAACCCGCCCGTAACTGCAAACATCTTGTAATACAGTTCCTCTGGGCACATCCAATCGTAATCAAAAACATCGCTCATCGCGTGGCGCGGGGTTTCAACAACATTTGAACGGACCAGGCAAAAGAACGCTCCGTTTGTGCACATGATTCCGACATCAACCAGCCATCTCCTGCCGTCAGAACCGCAATGGATGTACCATCTGTCTGCCCAATCCCTTAAATCAAAACAAAAAGCGACCTTGCTATCAAGATCGCTTTCACCATCAGTAACATCATAAACTCTCAAAATGCTTTTCTGTATCTCAAAGCCTTTGGAGTGAATTTCTCTTTTTATTTTTTCTTCGTACTCTTTTTTAACTTCCCAGTACGAAAATATCGTCCAGGGGTCCCTAACCATCAACACAACTTTGTTGTCGTCATATCCGGGGGGAATCGAGTAGCTTCTCGCCGTAAAAGCTCCCACCTGATTCTGTGAACCTTGGGTTAGGTCAAAGTTTTCCATAATACTTTTTGTGCCCTTTGTTTAATATAAACTTTTGAAAGAATGCGACAATTATACATAACACATATACCACTTGTCAATACCATTCTACAAAAGATTTATATTTTTTGCAATTTATATTTTGCAATTTAAAAAAATGTAAAAAAATTAACCCTTATTTTTTCTCGTAACACCTTATGCCTTAAGGCTTAGCGTGAGCTCGAATTCTATTTTTTCTTTGGGCTTAATATTAAACTGCCAAGCCGGCACAATGGCCGAGCTCTGATAGTTAAGCTCATACGCCTGCTCTGACTGTGAAACAGTTTTCACCGGAATGTGCCAGAGACGCGCCTTCTTTGATAACTTAATGTGATAAGATAAATACTTTCCCTTATCATCTATCAGGATATCCTTAACATCATCTTTTTCATAACTTTTTCCAAGTCCTACATTTGCGCTTTTACCGTCAGTAACAATATCATACTTATCCGAATCGGCATCCGGCATGCTTACGTTGATTTCGGGCGCGAAATACATGCTTATGGCGGAAGAGTCCTTATTTTCAAGAGTATACTTTACCTTTACGCTTGCCCCTTCTGCCGCGACAGATATCTCTTTGGAAAGAAGCAGCGCTTTGCCATCAACCCTGCCGAGCCTCTTTAAAACAGCCTTCACGCCCTTTTCGTCTTTCTCGGAATCAGCGGCGTAATCGCTGTTAACAAAGTCTCCGGATTCCATGTATCTGGAATCTGAGAAATCCTTAATGTTGACATTCTCGGTTATAAAATGATCTATCAAACTGCTTCTATTGTACCAATCATATACCATGTTATCGGCAACGCCGGCCTGAACCTTCTGGATGCCGTCGTGTATGGTTTTACATTCATTGCCCTCTTGATTCTGGCCGTTTCGTATCTTTTCTTCTATTTTCCTGTGATAGGCCTCTTTTCTTCGTCTTAAGGAATTCAAAACATTCTGGCATACATCCTTTGAATCCAGCTCTTTAATGACTCCGCCGTCGGCGGGATCAATAAAAACGGATACGTGTCTGTTTTCCATAACTATTTCGTTGATCCCATCAGCGTCATAATCCAGCACCTTCACTTCACAATTCTTTTTACTGCCGTAAACAATTTTATCCAGCATTGAATCGCATTTAATCAAATGATGGAATATGGCTCGTCTTAAGTGAAATAAATAAAGGCCTCCGAAAACTCCGTGCCAGTAAGCGCAATTACACTGGCCTCTATACAGTTCCCTTGCGGCTTCTTCCAAAGCCTTGGTCTTTCCTTTTTCATTTATAAGATCGTTCAGCCTGTTACTTACATATACCATTCTCTTATTCATCTGGTTGGATTCGGGATACTTGCTGAAAAATGTCCGCCAGAAACTGCCTCTTACAAAAGGCCCGTAAAAATCTTTCTTTCCCAGATACTCTATGTCCTTGACGGCGTCTTCATACTGCATCTGCAAATCCCACGGAAGCGCCCATTCAAGCATTTCTTCGTAAGAAGAAGTCGGGAGATATACTCTTCCTATTGGTTTTTTGTTTTTTAAAACATCCGAAAAGTGAACCGTCTCAAGCCAGTCGGTATTTTTCATCAGTTCATTGAAAAACTTTTCAAGCCACTTTTCTTCAAACACCCATTTGTGGGTTCCCGGCCATTCGCCGAACTTTTCGCCGTCATCGCCGTAAATAAAAGTATCGCCTCTTCCGCCGTAATAAATATCGCGCATGTAGCGAGTGCTTTCTTCGGGCATTTTAAAAGGAATGTTGTACCTTAAAATTTTATCCGACGGAAAAATGGCCACTGTCTTGCCGTTATCTTCCGTTATGTAATAACCGTAGGTTTTTTCTTTTCTTATGCCCGAATACATAAAATGCGTATCGTCTAAAATGGCGTATTTTATGCCCGCATCGAAGAGGTCCGACGCGAGAGACGGCTCCCATACTCTTTCCGCTATCCACGCCCCGGAAGGCTTGTATGAAAAATTCTTGTTCACATAGTCTTTAAGCATTTTAATCTGGCTTATTCTGTCTCTTGCCGGAATAGATGGAAGTATGGGCTCGTAAAAAGCTCCCGCGATCATTTCCACCTGGCCGTTTTCAACCATTTTTTTGATTTTTTTCATCATCTCCGGACGGTGTTTTTCTATCCACTCGAGAAGACATCCCGTAAAGTGAAAACTTATTTTTATTTTGGGATATTTTCCGAGTGTTTCCAGAAAGGGGCTATAGCATTTTTCGCAGGCCCTGTCGATAACATTATCAAAGTTTCCAACGGGTTGGTGAAAATGAATACCCATAACCAGATTAGCTTTCATA
>JBFZAV010000195.1:0-7840 GCA_041308745.1 Candidatus Omnitrophota bacterium
CAAGTATATGGTTGATATACGATGGGCGAGAGTGCCCCAAAATGGATATTTCTTTTGCAATGGTGTATAATAAAATAACTTATATAAAGCGTCTAGAAAAATAATAGGGAGGTTTTATATGTCTATTGTTCAGGAATTTAAGGATTTTGCAGTTAAGGGGAATGCGGTTGACATGGCGGTAGGTATCATAATCGGAGCCGCGTTCGGTAAAATCGTTGGTTCGCTGGTGACTGATGTAATAATGCCGCCCATAGGGCTCTTGATGGGAGGCGCAGATTTCAGCAATTTAAAAATAGTTCTTAAAGCGGCGGCATTAGATAAACCGGAAGTGGCGTTGAGTTACGGTTTATTTATAAACAATCTTGTAAATTTTGTTATTGTTGCGTTCTCCATATTTTTGGTGGTCAAGGGCATTAACAGCTTAAAAAAAGCCGAAGAAAAAAAGTAATTTTTTATTAAAAGCTTGCGCGTAGGACAAAAAATACAAAGCCCATCCTTATGATGGGCTTTGTATTTTCTGGGAGAAACTTTTTAAATCATTCCAACTGAAGATATACAAGATGAGGCTATTCTTGGTATAATGTTTGCACTTTTCCAAGGCAGTATGAAAATGGACAAACAGAGAGAATATGATTATCTAAAATGGTACGAAGAAGTTTATCCGCTTTTACAGGGTTATGGATTGTGGCTTCGCGGCGGTGAAATCAATACTTTAGATAAAAAAGAGTACGATTCACGGCCGTATAGAGTCCTTTTTGCAAGGCTTTCCACATATACCGATGTGGCGTCTTCTTTTACGCATTCCTGCCTCTATCAGATAGCTTCAGAAAATCCAGACATTTTCCCCGACATTGCGTATCTTCCTCCGCATAATGACGCCAAGATATTTGAAAAGCACGCTGTCCCGTGGCTTTTAGGGACCGGGACAAAGTTTGGCGCGAAAGCTTTCGACATGATCGGCTTTTCAAACTCAATAGTTCAGGAGGTCTTAAATATCCCCAAATTCCTCGAAACTAGCGGCATACCTTTAAATAGACAAGAAAGATTGGAAAGGGAAGACCTGCCCCTTATTATCCTGGGAGGCGCAAATAGCATTTATACAACCTCTATATGGGGAAACGATTCATGGGTAGACGGCGTTTTTGTCGGGCATGACGCTTCAGAAATAAAAAAGTTGTTCGAAATTGCGTCTTCCATGCGTAAACTGGGCGAAACAAAAAAGAAGATCCTGGAGAAGCTAGAAAATATTCCGGCCTTTTATTCTTTTCCTTCCCACGCGAAAAATCAGAAAAAAGAAATCGATCATTCGGGCCCGGTCGTGGCGCCCGTAAAAGGAATTGTTCCCTATATTGAAGAAGAAATAGGAAAGGGATATATCGAAATTACCCGGGGATGCAAGGCTTTATGCAGTTTCTGCGCCGAGAATTGGCTAAGAAAGCCTTATAAAGAGTTTGGCGAGGCGGCGCTTTTTAAAGAAGCCCTCAAAATGAAAATGGAAATGGGTCTAGAAGAGATCGACCTCTCGAGCTTTAATTTTAATATCCATTCCGAGTTTTATAAAATACTTTGGGATTTTTCTGGTCTTTTCAAAAGGATAGGGCTTAAAAGCCAGAGGTTTGATGTGATAGCCGCCGATCCGGCCATGGTCGAGTATGAACACGCGGCCGGAAAAAGTGTTTTTAGCGCGGGCCTTGAAGGCATATCGGCGAGGCTCAGGAAATATCTCAACAAAAATCTTGATGACGAAATACTTAAGAAAAGCCTGGGGCTCGTTTTTAAAATGAAGGTAAGGGAACTTAAAATTTTTATTCTTTCGACGGGGCTTGAAAATGACGATGACTACAATGAGTTTAACAGATTTCTTGAGGCGATAAAAAAGATAAAAGAAGTCGCCATGGCAAATACACGGGTTATTTTTTCCATAACACCGCTTGTAAAATTTCCGTGGACGCCGCTTGAATTTGATAAAGCGTATCTTTCGGATGTGCACGCGAAGGTTATATCGAGCATATCCGGCCATGTGGAGAGAAACGGTTTCGAGGCGCGAAAAGCGATAGAAACGAAAGAGTATGTTGTCTCGCAGATACTCGTGAGGGCCGCCGATGAAAAAATAAAATACGCGCTTTTAAATGCGCTTAAAAAGACAGACTTCACTTACTATAACTCTGTCAGGGAGCCGTTTTTTTCACGGTTTATGGATGAACTTTCAAAAGAACAAATTGAAATCAGCAGATTATTTGACTCATTTTCTCTTGAGGAGAGTATGTCAAAGCCATGGGCGAACGTGGAAACGGGAATTAGAAGAAAAGCCTTATGGGAAGTTTATAAAAAGAATGTTAATTTTGAAGAAATAGGGAAAGGGCTTTATAATCTTAATTTTTCGAGGCCCGGATTTTCCGTAGAGGAATATAAAAAAAGAGTTTCAAAAATAACAGCCGACGAAACCGAAAAAAGTTTTTTTGTAAACGTCGGCAAAAAGGGACGCGGAGTTTTTTGCAAATATTTTGGAATAGTTTTAGCGCGGGCAATAATGAAGGCGGAGCCGTCTCTTGCGCCGTATTTTCGGTCCTTTGCGGCAAGCCGCTGGGCCAAAGACGATTCCGAACCATACTGGGTAACCGGTGACGACATTGTGGCGCTAAGATGGGACAAGAAGGTCATACCGTTAATTGAAGAGAAAATGCTGGATGATGATTTTCTTGGCCGAGTTCAATCGCATCTTGAGGGATGGGGAAGGCTTAAAAAAATAACGCCCGGCAAAAAATATAAAACCAAAATAAAATTTATTTCGCCGTATAAATTTAACGGCGAGGAATATTTTAAGAAAAGAAAATTGAAACACACTCTTTTTAAGGAAACGGAAGGCAAATACCGTTTTGAGTTCACGAAAGAATCGGTTAAAAAGAATATCATTCTGGAACTAAACTCTCACGTGCCCATAAAAAATAGGGATGCGGGCGGAGAGTTGGATTATATAATCGAAATGACCCCCGGAGACAAATTTGACGCGAAAGAATTTATGCAGGAGGCCTTCGAGTGTCAGGGAAAACATAATTGGGTAAAAATAAATGCTACAAGTATTATGGAATAATACTTCCATCCTGCCGCACAACCTTTCTTCTTGCCATCAAAGTATTAAGTGGTAAAATGTCTATAAATAGAGAAGGAGATAAGAATTATGGCTTTTTGGCCTTTTTTGCATTTTTTCATATTCTGCACTTATCTATATCTTTCGCTGTATGTTGTAGTTAAGAACCCCCGATCACTCCTCGGCAGAGTTTTTTCTTTGTACATAATAAGTTTTGCTATCTGGAGTCTTGGTAAAGTCTTCGTTCATAGTCCTGGCGCAACGATTCAAACAGCGACACTTTTTGAAAACATCTCTTCTATTGGATGGATATCTTTCGGAAGTTTTTTTCTGCTTTTTGCGTTAGTTTTTTGCGAAAAAACACAAATTGTAAGATCAAAATTTTCATTTTTAATTTTTCTTCCGACGATAGTTTTTCTCTATCTGCAGTGGAGCGGAAAAGAATTATGTACACATGTTCCCCAGCCGTACGGATGGGGAAATCTCTGGGTCGATTCTTTTTGGACGGTGCTCTTTTATCTGTATTATTTGTCCTTTATGCTGACAGGTCTTATTTTAGTCGCCATTTGCGGGAATAAAACAAAAATTTTGGCAAAGAAAAAACAGTCCACGATAATTATTACTACTACATTTCTGGCGCTTTGTCTTGGAACGCTAACAGATGTAATCCTGCCGGAATTAAATATATATTCAATTCCGGATATTGCGGACGTATTAAGCATTATTTTTGCGCTTGGCGTAGTTTTCGCGATGTTTAAATATGAATTCCTTGCCATTACCCCGCAGGTTGCCGCGGACAGAATAATTTCAAAAATGTCAGACTCGCTTATTTTGCTCGACGCAAGTGGCGCTATAAAATTTATTAACGAAGCCACGGCGCAGCTTCTTAAATACAAAAAACGGGAACTTGTGGGAAGAGACATGAATTTGATACTTTCTTCTGAAAGCGTCGGGAAACTTAAGATGATAGGCAGAGAATTTACCGAAGTTATCGAGAATTCGTCTCTCAAGAATGAGGAACTTAATTACATAACAAGGTATGGGGATGATATACCCGTACTTGTTTCAACTTCGATTTTAAGGGGTAACAACAAAGAGATGATAGGCATTATAGTTTTTGCCAGAGATATAACTCCCTTAAAACGCGCCCAGGACGGCATGAGGATACTTAATGAAAGGCTTAAAAATAAGGAAAAAGATGCTCTAAACATCATGGCGGAGTTAAGGAAGATAAACGATGAACTTAAGACAAATCAGGAAAAGAATATTCAAGTTGCCAAAATAGATTCTCTGGAAAAAATCATGCTGGATCTTGCCCATGAACTTAATAATCCACTCATGATAATATCAGGCAAGGCGCAGCTCTCTTTGATGGACAGAATAGATAATGAAGAAGTGAAAAATAATTTAATAAGCATAAAAGAACAATCCGAAAGGGCCAAAAGTATTATAGATCGCCTAATGATGTTTTCCCATCCCACGAAGGGCGAGGTTAAAAAGATAAATATTAATGAGGCGATAGATTCCGCGTTAAGATTTTTCGACAATAATTTCGCTGAAAATAATATAAGGGTCAATAAAAGTTACGATAATTTTCTTCCCTTTATAAATGTGGATGAAAAAGAAATGCAGGAAGTTTTTATCAATATCTTGAGGAATGCCGCCGAAGCAATATCCGCTAATGGGGTTCTTAATATTTTAACACGTATGCAGGACAAGAAAATAAGAATAGATTTCGAGGATAACGGTATCGGCATGGACAAGGATAAACTTTTTAAAGTGTACGATCCGTTTTTTACCACCAAAGAAGACCATCTTGGGCTTGGCACAAGCATTTGTCACGGCATAATCAAGGCGCATAAAGGCGAAATGCTTTATAATTCCGAACCCGGGAAGGGAACAACAGTAACTATTTATTTGCCGATAAATTAGTTCGTAGTTCGTTGTTAGGAGTTCGTAGTAGCAAGAGAAGTAAAGAGGTAAAGAAGCAAGATTAGGGTATAGGGTATAGGGTATAGGAGATAGGGTATAGTAAACTATTGCTATAATCGATTTTAACATACCAACCCTAAACCCTATTAACTAGGAATATCCATGCCGAAAGTAATGATTGTAGATGACGAGCCTGAAATAGTAGAACTATTTGATTATTTCTTCAGGAAGCACGGATTTGACGTTGTTAAATGTTTCGGAGGGGAAGACGCTGTGAAAGTTATTGATTCGGACGTCTTTCAAGGGGTGGACCTCGTAATTCTGGACCGCAGAATGCCCAAAATTGACGGACCGGCAGTGCTTGATTACCTGCGAAACAAGCAAAAACGTGAACAAGTTGCCGTGATTATGCTTACAGGATCATATTCCGGCGAAACAGACACCCCTGATGTGGACGAACTTTTGACGAAACCGGTTAATCTGCAGTATATTCTCGAAAAGGTAAATAATTTAATATCTCGAAAAATAACACAGAAAGGTAAAAATAGTTTATGAAAACAGTATTACTCGTGCTAGTTAGCAAAAGGGCCAAAGAGGCCCCTATAGTTCAAAAAATCCTGACGGGCTGGGGGTGTCTTATAAAAACAAGGCTTGGAATCCATGACGGTGTTTTGGATAATTGTTCGGATTCCGGTCTTATTATCCTCGAGCTTGTGGGAGAAAAAGCAAAGCAGAAAGAGCTTGCAAGAAAACTTAACCTCTTAAAAGGCGTTAACGCAAAACTTGTTAACCTATCCCTCAAGCCTTAACCTTTGTCTCCGTTCCGGGACCGGAACTTCCGGTCCCGGAACGGAATAATTGGTCTTGACAAGCAGCCTAAAAAAGCTTATATTTGTGAAATTAAGCACAGACTCTGTGAAATTTTTCACAATACGGAGCGTAATGAATCAAGACAAACAGCAAAATAAAAAAAAGGTTCCGGAATCGACAATACCACGCCTTTCATTGTACCTAAGGGAAGTCACTGAATTATCAAAAGTTAATATAAAGACCATTTCGTCCGCGGAACTCGGTGAAAGAACAAATCTCAGCGACGCTCAGGTGAGAAAAGATTTGGGTTATTTCGGCCAGTTTGGCGTTTCAGGCGCCGGTTATTCTGTGGTCGATCTTAAAAAAGCTCTCGAAAAAATACTCGGCAGGGATAACAAGTTAAACGTAGCAATAATAGGCGCAGGGCATCTTGGCTCGGCGCTTCTTGCGTACCCGGGTTTCAAAAAACATGCCCTGGATATTGTTGCCGCTTTTGATGCGGATAAGACAAAAATAGGCATAGAATTTGAGGGCGTGAAAATCCGCTCTATTGAAGACCTGCCCATGGCGGTAAACAAACAAAATATATCAATCGGAATAATAGCTGTGCCGGCGGGAGAAGCTCAGGGCGTGGCCGATATTTTAGTTAAATCCGGAGTTGAATGTATTTTAAATTTTGCGCCGGCAAGTTTAAACGTGCCGGAGAATGTAAAGGTTAAAGATGTTGATCTTTCAAGGGAGCTTGAAACACTTGCGTACTATCTGGCAAATAATGGTGATAGATAATGTTTAATGTCATTGCGCTTGGCGCTGAAACGAAAACCACATTTTCTTCTTATTCCGATAACGGAATATTTACCGGTAGTGTTGCGGACGACTTAAACGACATAAATAGTTACAAGATGTTTGAAAAGGCCGTTCGGGAATACATAAAAAAAAATAATTTTAAAAAAGGAAAAATCGTCTGCGATATGCATCCGGATTATAGATCGAGTCTCTTGGCGGAAGAAATAATAAAAGAGCTTCCCGGGTCCGAACTTTTAAAAGTTCAGCACCACTTTGCGCACATTGCGGGCTGTATGCTGGATAACGATCTCGATGGGGAAGTCATAGGCATAAGTTTTGACGGAACAGGGTATGGGGCGGACGGCAAAAGCTGGGGCGGCGAATTTTTAACCTGTTCGAGGAAGAGCTTTAAAAGGGTTTATCACTTTGAATATGTCCATCAGCCGGGCGGCGATGTGGCCTCAAGAGAGGCCTGGCGCATGGCCGTGAGCTATTGTTATAACGCTTTCGGCGCTGATTTTAAAAAGCATGCCGCATCATTGATTGAAAGGATAGGCCGGAACAAGGTTGAAATTGTCGAAAAAATGATTTTTAAAAATGTAAATGCGTCGTTAACATCAAGCGTTGGCAGGCTTTTTGACGCGGTTTCGTCTATTTTAGGGGTGTGTGATGTTTCCTCTTTCGAGGCAGAAGCGGCAATCCTTTTAGAAAAGGCCGCCGGAAGCGAAGAGACATCTTTTTATGATTATGAAATTCTCGAAGACAAAATTTCAGTGTCCAAAATGATTAAAGAAATAGTTCTGGATATGGAAAAAGGCGTAGATAAAGGCGTTATAAGCGCAAAGTTTCACAATACTTTGGGCGAGATAATTTTTGATATAAGCAAAAGAATCAATAAGGAAACGGGGCTTGAGAAAGTTTTAATTTCAGGGGGATGTTTCCAGAATAAATATTTAGTTGATTATCTGGAAAGAAGATTTGAAAAGGCGAAATTAAAACTTTTTAAACATAAAAATTTTTCGCCTACGGATGCGGGCGTGTCCATAGGCCAGGCTGTAGTGGCTTCGAGCTTATAGTGAATAGTAAACGGCTAAGAACGATATACGAACGACGAAGGACGAGAAATGTGCTGGAGTGTACCGGGAAAAATAATCAGAATAGACGGAAATGTTTCAACCGTTGAAATAGCCGGCGTAAAAAAAGAGGTGCACCTTGACCTTCTCG
>JBFZAV010000196.1:0-13283 GCA_041308745.1 Candidatus Omnitrophota bacterium
AGACAAAAGTTTTTTAAACTCGCCGTAACAGACGAACTCACAAGCCTTTTTAACATACGTTATTTTAAAATGATTCTTAAAACAGAAATTCTAATGGCGGAAGCGGAGAGCGATAAAAACTTCTGTGTTGTAATGACGGACATAGACCACTTTAAAAAATTTAACGATACTTACGGGCATCAAGTAGGCGATCTTGTTTTAAGGGAAGTTGCTCTGGCATTAAAAGGAAGCGTGAGGTCGTCCGATGTTGTCGCAAGGTACGGCGGAGAAGAAATGATCGTTCTATTAAGAGGGTCGCTTCTTAATAACGGGCTTGATGTGGCCGAGAAGCTCAGAAAGGCCGTTGAGTCGCGTAAGGTCCAGGACGAGAAGAATACCTACACCGTCACAATAAGCCTGGGAGTCGCCATCTATAAAAAGGGCGATGATGTTGACACAATCATTAAAAGGGCTGATACAGGTTTATATATGGCGAAAGAAGACGGAAGGAATAAAGTAGCTACCACTGAAAAATAAATAAATCTATTCAACCTTTTTCTCGAAAGTATGAGTTGCCCCCGTTATTAAACTGTACTCTCCTTTATAATCGGGTCCCTTGTCCGTGTAGGTTGTTACATAAAGGTCGCCGTCATATACGGTAACGTTAGTCCGGTATAAACGGGGCATGTACCAGCTGAAAAATTTATATTGTTTTATTTCGCTTTTTTTGTATTTTATTTTAAATTCAAAACCTCCGGAAGAGTCGCCGTATTTACTATTGTCTTTGATGCCCAGAGAGTCAGTTGAGGTTGACGATCCGGATGAACCGCCGCCATAGGTGCTACGATCGCTTACGTCCGGGGCAGATCTGACCGTTCTTTTGGTAAAGCAGCCGTACATACCGCCTTGCTCGTGTACTTTTAAAACCACAAGAAAAACGAAGATTATGAAGTAAATTATAATTAAGAGTCCTCTCATAAAATCCTTTAACCAGTTTTGTGATTATTCCCTTCTACAATTTCCCAAAGAAAGATATATGATATATAATATAACAAGTATAATAACCAAAAGACAAGTTGACAAATTTAGTTCTACGATTTTTAAAAGTTACGAAGAAGGGGGAAAGATGAAGAAAATATTTTGTTTTCTGCTCGCGGCAGTTTTTTGTTTTACGGCAAACTCCTTTGCCGGGGACAAATGGGACAACCTTATGGTTGAATCTGCAAGGGTTTTTGAAGAAATGACGCAAATGCCGGATGAAGGGATTCCGGAATCTCTTTTAAAAGACGCATACGCCGTGGCTATATTTCCGTCAACGCTTAGCGGCGGATTTATTTTCGGCGGAAAATACGGACAGGGCGTAATTTTGACGAAAAATAAGGCCAATGGTTCCTGGAGCGCTCCGGCTGTTTTTAATTTAGCGGGAATGAGCTGGGGGCTGCAGATAGGCGGACAGGCCACTGATGTTATTCTTCTTATTATGAGCGAAAGAGGATTAGACGGTCTTCTTAGGTCCAAGTTTAAACTTGGCGGAGACGCTTCAGTTTCGGCTGGTCCGGTGGGAAGGGAAGCCGCGGCCGCAACAGACTTACAACTTAAGGGCGGTATACTTTCTTATTCAAGGAGCCGGGGCGCATTTATTGGAGTAAAGCTTGAAGGCGCCGTAATCAGCCCAAATTCAGAAGCCAATTCGATTTTGTATAAGGGAGAAGTATCGTCAAGGAATATTCTTGTCGAAAATAAAGTTAAACCTACAGAGTCTGCTTCGAGATTAATGGGTGATTTAAAAAAATACTAAAAATACTTCCGATCCCGGGTCGGAAATAATAATACGGAAAAAGGAAAAATGAGGAAGCGAAGAAAAGCCAATTCCCCAAAGATAAGGGCGACAGAAATTTCTAAAAAAAATATTCCAGCGAAAAAAATAAAGATCCTAAAAAACGGGAAATATACTATAACGAATAAAGTTCCCTTAATTTTGGGCGCGGTCTGTTTGATGTTTTTAATCGGCCTATCGGTTTATAAATTTTATCAGGGCGATTTTTCTAGGAAAGCGCCAACAAGGGCGGCCCTTAAAGCAAAACCAAAACCGACGCAGAAACCTGCCGAAAAGCCGGCGCAAAAACTTGCAAAAAAACCGGCACCCGTCATTAAGCCCAAGGAATATGTTTACAAGCCCGCCAAAGAAAATTTTCAGGCGGCGCCAAAGCCAATAACTGTAGCAAAAAAACCCGTATTGGTTGAGCCAAAGAAAAAAATCATAGTAACCGGTCCGAAACTCGTATTTGTTATTGATGACGTGGGTAATACCACAAAAAATCAGAATCTTCTTGAGAATCTTGGCGGTAATGTGACGTATGCAGTGCTGCCCCTTTTGCCTTATTCGGGCCACTTTGCCGCGTTAAGCAAAAAAACCGGAGCGGAGTTGATTTTGCATCTTCCCATAAAGCCGGAGGGCGGCATAAATCCGGGGCCCGGCATGCTTTCTCCTGACATGACAAAGCAGGAAGTTCTGGACGGACTCAGAAGAAACATGAAAAGTGTTCCGAATATTTCGGGAATGAATAATCACATGGGATCTTTAGGTACGGCGGATAACGGGCTTATGGAAATTATTATTAAAGAAGCAAGGGCCCGAAGGCTTTTTTTCTTGGATAGTTTTACCACGCCAAAATCCGTTATTTGCGGTGTATCGAGAAAAATGGATATGCCTGTTCTTAGAAGGGATATTTTTCTTGATAACGTGGATGAGCCCGGGGCAATTGCCAAACAAATTGATAAACTTATTGAAGTTGCGAAGAAAAAAGGGTTTGCCATAGGAATAGGTCATTACAGATTTAACACGTTAACGGTTTTAAACGAAAAGATTCCCCGCCTTAAAAAAGAGGGATACCGCGTAATTTCCCTCAAAGAACTTATCAGCGGAAAATAATCTAACTTTTTATTTACTAATAAAAATTTTCTTTTGTTGACAAGTATTTATACTTAATATAAACTTGCATCATACTTGTTGAGGCAAGGATTATAAAATGATAAAAAAGTTTTTATTTAAATTTCATGCGACTGTTTCTGACAGAGGCCAAATTTTTATTCCAAAGCATCTTCAAGACTACTTTGGAATAAAAAGTAGAGATAAAGTCACTTTTACGGTAGAAGATGACGGGCGAGTTATCTTTTCCAAAAAAGATAAGGAGGGGGGAGATGAAGTTAGATAAAAGATACATCCAGCCATGTGAAATAGGGGGATCGATCTACGGGAAGAAAAAACAGGAAGAGGGGCACACCCAGGAAGTAAGACTTGATAACAGGGTTAAGACCGAAATGATGGATGTTTACAACAAGTTTTACAAGAATCAGCTTGAAAATCTGTATAAGGTGATAAATAAGGGCAAAAAGTAAATTTTCCTGTCTTTAATAGGCGGTTCCCATGCAGTTTATTAGGTGTATAAATATCTCTGCATATTTGATAGGTACTAAAAAGAGCCGGAACTTGACAAATGATACCAAGATGGTATCATTATATTGATAGGCAATCTAGGAAAGGAGGCTTGAAATGAAGGTAACCGTTAGATACATGCTTCGCCCTGTTGCTCACTGCAAGGAGGGTTGCTGTAGCTTGTCCCGGGCAAGACGGTAAACTGTCCATCAAAAACTATAAGCCGGGTTTGTGCTTGAAAACCCGGCTTATAGTTATATAATAGGAAATGATCTTTGTCAGATATAGATACATAAGAGGTTGCTATTAATAACTAGTGTAGGGGGTAACTATGAAGTTACTGACCAGAGACACGGATTATGCCATCAGGGCGGTCACTTGTATTGCCGCAAATCATGGTGAGATTCATAATGTCGGCGAACTTACGGGGAAATTGGATATACCAAGGCCTTTCTTACGTAAAATTATGCAGATCATGCAGCATAATGGCATTTTAGAATCTATAAGAGGCAAAACCGGAGGGTTTCGTCTAGTGGCAGATCCTTCAAAAATTTCGGTTTTGAATTTAATAGAAATTTTTCAAGGGCCCTTTCAGATGGATCAGCATATTTTTAAAAAAAAGGTATGCCCAAGGGTTAAAATATGTGTTCTTAAGAAAAAGCTTGATAAAATTGAAGCCAGCGTCAAGAAAGAACTCAACACAATTACCATGACTTCGCTGATAGAAAATAAGAAAAAGTAACAAGAAAGAAAGGGGAAATAATGAAAAAATACCGATGTATTGTTTGCGGATATATTTACGATCCAGCCGAAAACGGCGGTGTAGATTTTAATGATTTACCTGCAGACTGGACCTGCCCCGAATGCGGAGCCGGCAAAGACCAATTTGAACCCGCCTAACACGCAACATGAAACACAAATATGAAACCAATTGAAATAAAAAAGGGAATATATTGGGTCGGAGCCATAGATTGGGATTTAGGGAATTTTCATGGATATCTCACCCCAAGAGGGACGACATACAATTCTTACCTTATAGTCGATGAAAAAATAGTGCTCGTTGATACGGTCAAACACTATTTTTTTAATGAAATGATTGAAAGGATTAAGAGAATTGTTGACCCTTCAAAAATAGATTTTGTTGTTACAAACCATGTAGAGATGGATCACTCAGGGTCTTTACCTATGGTAATGGACCTTGCCAAAAATGCAGTGGTGGTAACATCTCCCAATGGCGAAAAGGGTTTAAAAAGTCATTTCAAGGCTGATTGGCCCATTAAGGTTGTAAACACCGGCGATAGCTTAAATATCGGCAGGAGAAATTTAAAATTTGTTTTAATGCAGATGGTTCACTGGCCGGATTCGATGGCAACTTATATGCCTGAAGATAAGGTCCTGCTTCCAAATGACGCCTTTGGCCAGCATATTGCATCAAGTGAAAGGTTTGACGATGAGCTTGACCTTGGGATCATAAAAGAAGAAGCGGCAAAGTATTACGCGAATATTGTTCTTCCTTATTCAAGACAGGTACAACAGGCTCTGGAAGAAGTTTCTAAGCTCGAAATTGATGTTATTTGCCCGAGCCATGGAGTTATATGGCGCAAGAACATAAGCGCCCTTGTAAAGCTGTATAAAAAATGGGCCTCAAACGAAACGGAGGAAAAAGCCGTTATCGTCTATGATACAATGTGGAAATCAACGGAAAAAATAGCTCTTGCGATAAAAGATGTTTTTGAAGAAAGGGGCATAAAAGTTTCTTTCAGGAACTTACTGACAAACCATATATCGGATGTTATGGCTGATGTTTTGGGCGCCAAATATATCTGCGTCGGTTCGCCGACGCTTAATAACGGTATGCTTCCGACGGTTGCGGCCTTTTTAACTTATTACAAAGGTCTTGCGCCCAGAAAAAGAGTCGGGCTAAGTTTTGGGTCATATGGATGGGGAGGTCAGAGCGTGCCCCAGATTGAAGAGTTTTTAAAAGAATCATGCGAAAAGATGTTTAACAAAATAAAGGTGCAGTATGTGCCGGGTAAAGATGCGCTAAAAAACATCAAAGAAGAACTAATAAATGAGCTATAAGCGCCATAGGCCTTGTGGCTTGTGGCCTTGTGGCTTTGCGACCTTGCATAGAGGAGGCTTGAAATGACGAAATTAAGAGAGATATACAAATGTAATATCTGCGGTAATGTTGTCGAAATGGTGAACGAAGGACAGGGAGAGCTTGTGTGCTGCGGTCAGCCGATGGAAAAACTTGCGTCCAAAACTACGGACCAGGGTCAGGAAAAACACGTTCCGGTGGTTGAGGAAACCGGTACATGTTCCTGCGGATGCGAAAATTGCGGGATAAAAGTAAAAGTTGGAAGCGTGGCTCATCCGATGGAAGAAAAGCACTACATAAAGTTTATTGAATTATTGAAGAAAGATAAAGTTTTGAGAGCCGAATTAAAACCAGGCATGAAACCGGAAGCTGATTTCTGCGCAAAAAAAGAAGAAATAGTGGAAGTAAGAGAATACTGTAATATTCACGGTTTGTGGAAAGCGTGATCACAGAATTAAGTGATAAGGATTAAGAAAAGGCTGATAGCTCGGGACTGAAAGCTGACAGCTGAAAAAAGAAAGGAGAAACAAGTTATGCCAAGTATCAAAGGTACAAAAACGGAAAAAAATTTATTAAAAGCTTTTGCGGGAGAATCTCAGGCAAGAAATAGATATACCTATTTTGGTTCAGCGGCCAAAAAAGAGGGATACGAACAAATATCGGGAATCTTTTTAGAAACAGCCGAAAACGAAAAAGAACATGCGAAAAGGTTCTTTAAGTTTCTTGAGGGCGGATCCGTAGAAATAGTAGCGGCATATCCAGCCGGAAGAATAGGGAATACAGCCGAGAATCTTGAGGCCGCTGCTGATGGCGAAAAAGAAGAGTGGACGACACTTTACCAGGATTTTGCCAAAGATGCCGATAAGGAGAAATTTCCTGAAATAGCAAAAGTTTTCAGGGAAATAGCAAAGGTCGAGGCCCATCACGAAAAAAGATATAGAGACTTATTAAAAAACGTGAAAGAAAAGAAAGTTTTTAAAAAAGATTCTTCGGTAGAATGGAAATGCCGTAATTGCGGATATGTTCATAAAGGAGCAGCGGCGCCCGAAACATGTCCGGCATGCCTGCACCCGCAGGGCTATTACGAAGTGCTGGTTGATAACTATTGATTGTTAAGGAGGAAATGAGAATGGGAAATACGTTTTCCGGATGTGAAATAATTGAGCTGGGGATACAAATAGAAAAAAACGGCAAAGACTTCTTTTTTGCGGTAAGCGAAAAGGCAAAAAATGAGGAAGCGAAGAAAATCTTTCACTGCCTTTCAATGGAAGATTCAAAACATGCGGATAATTTTAAAAACCTCTTCACTCTGGCGTGTAATTACAGTCCTGAAGGGGCTTACCCCGATGAATACTTTGCCTATATGAATAGTCTCGCTTCAAGCTATGTTTTTACCGAAAAAGACAAAGGTGTAGAAATTGCCAAACAGGCAAAAAATGAAAAAGAGGCCGTAGAAATTGGTATAAGGTACGTAAAAGACGCGATTCTTTTTTACGAAGGCATGAAAAGAGTAGTCGCCGATAAAGATAAAAAAATTGTCGATAACCTTTTGGAAGAAGAGAAACAGCACCTTGGCAAGCTTTGCATGCTTAAAAAGAAAATATGCGGCACTGATACGAAATGTACCTGCTAAAATAAGGGGGATTCATGAAAAAGGTAATAGTGTACTCTACGCCTACATGTCCTTTCTGTATAAGAGCAAAAAAGTTTCTCGACGATAATAATGTTGAGTATGAAAATGCGGATGTTTCTCTAGACCAGGCGAAGGTTGAGGAAATGATGAGAAAATCGGGTCAGATGGGCGTGCCTGTTCTTGATATTGAGGGCGAAATCGTTGTGGGGTTTGACCAGGACAGAATTCAAGAACTTTTGGGGCTATAATAAAATTTATGTATGATTTAATCATAATCGGAGCCGGCCCGGCAGGGATAACGGCGAGCGTGTATGCCGCAAGAAAGCGCATGAACTTCCTTGTTGTTACGGGCGATATCGGAGGTCAGACGGCCTGGAGCGGCGATATAGAAAATTATACGGGCTACCAATTTATAACGGGCCCGGATCTTGTAGAAAAGTTTCAGGAACACATGAAACAGTATAATGTTCCCCTTAAGCTCAATGAACCTGTAATTTCAATCCGCAAAGAAAATGATAAAATAGTAATTAGTACAACCAAAGAAAAATACGAGGCATATACCGCCATAATAGCTTCAGGCAAAAGGTCGAAGGAGCTTAATGTTAAGGGAGAGGCGGAGTATAAAAATAAAGGATTAACTTATTGCGCCACGTGTGACGGGCCGTTATTTTCCGGGAAAGATGTTGTTATAGTTGGCGGGGGGAATTCAGCGCTGGATGCGGCAATACAGCTAATAAAAATAGCAAAAAAGGTATATGTCGTGGATATTAACTCAAGGCTTGGCGGAGACAGCGTGATGCGGGAAAAAGTTTTAAAAGATAAGAAGGTTGAGGTTTTGACAAATGCACACGTGCTAAGCGTGGAAGGAGACAGGTTCGTGAAAAGCGTCAAGGTTCTCACAAACGGCTCCGAAAGAGAAATTCCCGCGGAAGGCGTGTTTGTTGAAATAGGTCTTAAACCGAATTCGGAATTCGCGAAAGATATAAAGAAGAACGAAGACGGGGAAATCATGGTTAATACCTTCAGCGAGACAAATATCCCCGGAATATTCGCGGCGGGCGATGTAACAGATGTTCCCGAGAAGCAGATAATAATCGCGGCCGGCGACGGCGCAAAGGCGGCTCTTGGGGCGTTCAGATATCTTTCAAGGCTTTTCATAAAAGAGTGATGTGAAAATATGATAACAAAACAAAGACTTGTAGCGGGACTTGAAGAATCTACTTATGTGGAAGAGAACATGATTACGCTATTTACCAACTTTACAAAGGCCCTTGTAAACCTTACAGAGGGTCTGGAAGAGGAAAAATCCAAAGAGATAAAAAAGCTTTTAACCCGGCTTTATAACGATTCTACAAGACATAAAAATATTATTACGGAACTTTTAGAAGAGATAAAAAAGAGCCCGAGAAATGAATACTGACATATTGAGAAAAGAATTTGAGGAAATACTCGCCCTTGAAATAAGGGCAAAACATTATTATGAGCATTTCATCGATCAGATAGATGACGAGCGCATTAAGGGAAAAATCACATCTATTAGAGACGACGAAAAAGCGCATATTAAAATAGCCGAGAAGCTCATTGAATTTGTCTCCTAGCCTTATGAAAGAACTGCTCAAAGAATATAAAAGCCGAAAAACAATTATCAGAAAAAGGCTCCTGGAATTTAAAAAAGTTTTTAATTCAAATGACAAAAAATTATTTGAGGAACTTTGCTTCTGTATATGCACGCCCCAGTCCAAAGCCAGGATGTGCGACATAGCCATAAGGAAAATCTCCCAAAACGGCAGTCTTTTTAACGGCGGGAAAAAAGAAATAAGGGCCGGACTTGGAGGGGTAAGGTTTCCAAACAACAAAACGCTTTACATTTTAGAAGCGCGAAGGCTTTTCTCTTCCTCGAAAAACATAAAAGTAAAAGATAAAATTGATTCCGGTGATATTTTTAGCACAAGGCACTGGTTTTTTAAAAATGTGAAAGGACTGGGGCTCAAGGAATCCAGCCATTTCTTGAGAAATATCGGACTCGGAAAAGATTTGGCCATACTTGATGTTCATATTTTAAGGAATATGGTAAGGTATGGAATAATAAGCGAAGCGCCGAAAAGCTTAACCGAGAAAAATTATATTCTTCTCGAAGAAAAGCTGAGAAACTTTTCCAGGAAAATTAATATTCCGATGGATGAGCTGGACCTCTTGTTCTGGTCCAAGGAAACCGGAGAAGTGTTTAAATAAGCTTGGAGTTCGTTGCGATTGGCGGGTGGCACGGTGAGGCGTGAGTGGGAGGATCCACACCGGGCGGAGGGGCCAACGAATGCCACACCGTGACAGGTCCCGCTAATACTTAAGGTTAATGACCATGCAAATAATCACAGGTATTTTAAAAGAATCTTATCTACTTTTTAACAAAATGTCTCCTTATTTACTTTTCGGCTTTTTGTTTGCGGGATTTTTGCACATTTTCTTAAGCCCAAAAACTATTGCGCGCCATTTGGGAAAGAACAACTTTTTATCGGTTATAAAAGCGGCATTGTTAGGCGTGCCTCTTCCGCTCTGTTCGTGCGGAGTTATCCCGGCCGCAATGTCATTAAGGAAAGAGGGGGCTAGTAGGGGCGCGGTGCTTTCTTTTTTAATATCCACACCTACAACGGGAGTTGATTCCATTCTTGCCACATATTCTCTTCTCGGAGGAATATTTACGGTTTACCGCATTATAGCTTCTTTTATAACGGGGACCCTGGCGGGCCTTTTATCAAACATTTTCATAAAAGAAGATTTTCATGGGATAGAACAGCAAGCGCCAAAATGCAGGATGTGTCATGATGAAGAGGAGCATGTTCATGGATTAGGCGATAAGATTAAGGGTCTATTCCATTATGCTTTTATTGATCTTGTCGCCGACAGCGGCAAAGCCCTTGTGGCAGGTGTTTTTATCGGAGGCGTAATAACATTTTTTGTTCCGGAAGAGTTTATAAGCACTTATATGGGTTCGGGATTCAGCGCGATGATCATTATGCTTCTTATTGGTATACCCATGTATGTATGCGCGACAGCTTCTATACCAATAGCTGCCGCGCTTATGCTTAAGGGCATGAATCCCGGGGCCGCCTTTGTTTTTCTTGTTGCCGGTCCCGCTACAAACATAGTTACGATAACCGTTGTTTTGAAAAGTCTAGGCAAAGGCGCATTAGTGATATATTTGGGGTCGATTGCTGTAGCGAGCTTGGTTTTGGGATACTGCCTGGATCTTATATGGAAGAGAGTTCATCCGGAAGAGATTCACCATTTCATACATGAGAAGATGCTGTTTCCGGAAAGCGCAAGCATCGCCACTTCAGCCATTCTATTTCTCCTTATCCTCTATAGTCTCCGTCCGAAAAAAGCGTAAAAGTACCCGGCCTTTCTTATTCCACAAATTTTTAACAATGTTTTTCTAATATTGGCGGGACCTGTCACGGTAAAAGCATTCGCGGGCCCCTCCGCCCGGTGTGGATCCTCCCGCTCACGCTTTTACCGTGCCACCCGCCAAGAAACTTCTTAGTTATCAGTCTCAACGTTATTAATAAGAACAGAAGGAGCCTTTCGAGTTAATTTGCCTCCCCGCCTTCGGCGTGGGCCCGGTAGGAGTCTTTTAGCCGCAAAATATGTCAAAAGTTAGAGCGACCTCCCTATGGATGCACCGGGTGTGGGGAGGGGAAAAATCACTTTAACGAGAAAGGATCCTTCTGCTCCTCGTTATCCCTTGTGACATTGTGGCCTTGCGACCTTTTGTCTTTGATATCTCAAAGTCACGGTGTTATAATAACAGCTGGTGTTATCGGTATAGAAAGGGGCATATGAAGAAATACATTGTCGGAGTTGATATCGGCGGCACAAAAATAGCCGCGGGTATTGTAGATAAACAAGGAAGATTGGTAAAAAAAGTTGTTCTCCCCACCAGAGCTAAAGAAGGATTGAAAGTATCTTTAAACCAGGTTTACAAGTCCATTTCAGATTTGTTCAAGATAGGCGGAGTCAGCAAAAAGGATGTTATTGGTATAGGTGTATGCGCGCCGGGTCCGTTAGATCCAATAAAGGGTATTGTTCATAATCCTCCAAATTTGCCCGGGTGGAGAGAGGTTTATCTCGCTAAACATGTAAAAGAAAAGTTCAACATAAAGACCGTTATCGAAAATGACGCAAACGCCGCCGGTGTTGCCGAAGTTATCTGGGGCGCCGCCAAAGGACGAAAAAATGTTTTTTATGTAACGGTAAGCACGGGAATAGGAACTGCAATAATAATTGACGGTAAACTTTATCATGGCAAAAACGGCATGGCCGGCGAAGGCGGACATGTGACTATCAATTATGATCTTAAGAATCCAAAATGCGCCTGCGGAGCGCTTGGGCATATAGAAGGCTTGGCGTCCGGCCCCGGAACCGTTAGAAGGCTCAAACAAAAGTTAAAAAGTAAGAAATATAAAAACACAATGATTTTAGATATGGTAGAGGGCGACCTTGATAAGATTACAATGGAAACTGTGGATGAGGCCGCCAAAAAGAAAGACATTCTCGCGATTAATACAATAAAAGAAGAGGGAGATCTGCTTGGCATTTGGCTTGGAAGCATGATAAATCTTCTGGATCCGGATATCATTGTTATTGGCGGAGGAGTTTCGTCCATAGGAAATCTTCTTTTTAATGAGATAAGAAAATCGGCGGCAATAAACTCTATAAACATATTTGCGAATAAAACACCCATAGTTCAAGCCAAGCTTAAAAAAGATGTGGGCATTTTCGGAGCCGCGTCGCTATTTATAAAGGATTAAGAAGTAAAGAGGTAAAGAAATATGAAATTTGTTAAATTATTTCTAGTAAATTTTCTGCTTTATGCTTGTTTTGCAAGCGCAGCAGTAGCTTCCGAAAAGGAGAGTCTATTCAGTTCTTTCGAAAGCAAAAAGCAGTTTGCCGAAGATGTTTCCACAATGATTTTAAAAGCATGGAAACCATGGCAGGACGGAGTTCTTATAACCGATGTCAAGGTTGAAGGTTCTCAAGGTATTTTTGAGGTCGGGGATATGAGGGGAGATACACTGACAAAAAAAGCCCTTTTGAAAAAATTTGATAGAAAAGACAAGTCGCAGGATTATATAATGTGTGTAAGGGCTGTGGCAAGCGCCCTCGAGAACGGCATGAGGAAATGGCAGAAAGGTTATGAGAACAGACAAATACAGTTTCCTCAAGGGGCAAATTGTGTTATAACCCTTTCGCCCTGCCAGAATATTCCGGTTACGCTGGATTCAGGTGAATCATCGGGAGACGGCGCTCTCGAAGAAAATGCATTATACAATTTTATGCTTTATCGTTCTCCCAATAACGATGAATCAACGCTTTTGGTTTTAAAAACCGCCGCCAAAGGAATTTCTGAGGCGGTTAAGAAGTGGAAAGCTTCTTGTTCGATTGTTGGGCTGGTTGCCCAGGGCGGAATAGGGCCGAGCCCCGCGCCGATGGGTTCGGGACCGGGTCCCGTAAGAGGGGCAAAAGCGAATAACGGCAAATTAATAGGAACATATATCGATAAGGAACTATTGTATAGTACCATGATGAAAGGTTTTTCAGAATGAATTATAAAGTGCTAGCTCAAAAATACAGGCCGCAAGTTTTTGATGATGTTATAGGACAGGAAGCTGTCACTAGAACGTTAAAAAATTCTATTTTTCAGGGAAGGCTTGCGAACGCGTATATGTTTTCCGGGCCGAGGGGCGTAGGCAAAACATCCATAGCGCGTATACTTTCAAAACAGCTGAATTGCGAGGCTCCGGAAAAAGAAAGACCCTGCAACAAGTGCTCTTCCTGCAGAGAAATTTCTCTTGGAACAAGCATAGATGTTCTTGAAATCGACGGCGCGTCCAATAGAGGCATAGATGAAATAAGAACTTTACGGGAAAACGTCAAATTTGCCCCGTCAAAAGGAACTTACAAAATTTACATTATCGACGAAGTCCACATGCTTACCACTGAAGCCTTCAATGCGCTTTTAAAAACCCTTGAAGAGCCGCCAAGCCACGTTAAATTTATTTTTGCGACAACCGAGCCCCATAAAGTTCTTGCCACAATCATGTCGCGCTGTCAGAGGTTTGATTTTAAAAGGATTCCGC
>JBFZAV010000197.1:0-4903 GCA_041308745.1 Candidatus Omnitrophota bacterium
TAAGATGCCGTAAAGTTTCGGAAGAAGGCGATTACAGCCTTTTGGGCGAGGTGCTCATAATTTATCCGGTTACATTCGAATACCCCTTAAGGGTTGACCTCGCAAACGGCAGGGTTAACTCGATAAAAAGCGTTGATCTCGCGACATTTAAAGATATCACCCCGCATAACGGCGTAATAATCCTCTCCCTAAGCACGATAAGAAAAACCAAGATACAAAAAAAGCCCATTGATTTTGATTTTATGGAACAGCCCATTGATTCTTTTGTCGACATAGAACCGGGAGATTTTGTTGTTCATGTCGATTACGGAATCGGCAAATACGTGGGGTTTCAGAAGGTCAGAAAAGAAGGGAAGCTGAAGGATTATTTTGTAATCCAGTACAAGGGCTCAGAAAAACTCTATGTTGATCAGGATGAACTTCACAAACTCCAAAGATATATTTCTTTTCACAGGAAGGCCCCGGAACTATATAGTTTAAAAGGAAAAAAGTGGGATCTGGCTAAAAAACGGGCGCAGAAAGGCGCTATAAAAATAGCTTTGGATCTATTAACCATGCAGGCAAAAAGAGAAAGCACAAGGGCCTATGCGTTCACGAAAGATACAGACTGGCAGAAAGAGATTGAGGGCGCGTTTCCGTATAAAGAGACACCCGACCAGCTCAAAGCGACAAATGTTGTTAAAGAAGATATGGAAAAACCTAAACCCATGGATAGGCTTTTGTGCGGTGATGTGGGGTATGGAAAGACAGAAGTCGCGTTAAGGGCGGCTTTTAAGGCGGTTATGGATAATAAGCAGGTTGCGGTTCTTGTTCCCACTACAATTTTGGCGGAGCAGCACACTGAAACATTCGCAAAAAGATTTAAAGATTATCCTGTTAACATAAAAATGCTTAACAGGTTCAGAACGAAGACGGAGCAGGACAGGATAATTAAATCCCTCGCAGAGGGGAAGGTTGACATAGTAATCGGCACACACAGGATTCTTTCTAATGACATAAAGTTTAAAGACTTGGGGCTTTTAATTATTGACGAAGAGCAAAGATTTGGGGTTGAGCAGAAAGAGAAATTGAAAAAGTTCAGGGTTAATGTAGACATATTAACTCTGACGGCGACACCGATTCCGAGGACCTTATACATGGCCTTGATGGGAGGAAAAGATATCTCTCTTATCGAAACTCCTCCGCTCGAAAGGCACCCGATACACACGGAGCTCGTAGAAAAAGACACTAAAAAAATACGCGAGGCCATAAATTACGAGCTTTCCAGGGGCGGACAGGTTTATTATGTGCATAACAGAGTTGAGACCATTGAACGAGTAGCCGAAGAAGTTAGAAAGCTTGTACCCGAAGCAAGAATGATGATAGGGCACGGCCAGATGAGCGCAAAACTTCTTGAGAAAACCATGATAAAGTTTATAAAAGGCGAAGTGGATATTCTGGTTTGTACCACTATTGTTGAATCGGGTATAGATATCCCTAACGCAAATACGATGATAATAAACGAAGCGGATAAGTTCGGGCTCGCTGATCTGTACCAGCTAAGAGGCAGGATCGGAAGGTTTGATAAAAAAGCTTATGCGTATCTTTTGGTTAAAAACATGGACACTCTGACATATGAAGTTCAGAAAAGACTTGAAGCGATAAAAAAGTACCAAGCGCTCGGCTCGGGGTTTAAGATAGCGATGAGAGATCTTGAAATGAGGGGGGCGGGGAATATCCTTGGCCTTGAACAAAGCGGGTTTATTGATCAGGTAGGCTTTGATCTCTACTGCCGTCTTCTCAAGGCGGAAATCGCGGCATTAGGCGGCAAGAATTAAGACTGTAGTTTCGTATATCGTATGTCGTATATCGTATATTGGGAACGACATACGACCTATCGATATACGAGCGACGATAATATTCTTGACGTAACTGGCGATTCTGCTATCATATTTATAACTTTCAATTACCATATAAATAATTCCTATGAAAATAGACAGAAAACTTACTTTTTTATTCATTTCGTTAGTTTTATTTGTTTCTTTTTTTCTTTCCGGCTGCGGTGATAGAGGGGTTGTAGCAAGTGTAGGAAAGACCAAGATTACCTTAGGCGAGTTTAAGGAACGCATTTCAAATCTTCCTAAAAGATATCAGATAGTTGTGCGCAAGAGAAAAAGGGAATATTTGGAGGAACTTATAAACGATACGCTTCTATATCAGGAAGCGCTTAAAAACAAACTTGATAGAGATAAAGATGCTCTTAAGGTTATCGAAGAGGCTAAGAAAAAGATTTTAATAGCAAAACTTCTTAATGACAAGGTAGATGGCGCCATAGACATAACAGACGAAGAGGTGACTGATTACTACAATAAAAATAATGAAAAATTTATGTCGCCTGAACTTATGCGAGTATCTCATATTCTTACCCCCACGAGAAAAGAGGCCGAAGAGCTTCTCGCAAGAATAAAAAAAGGTGATGAATTTGGACAGGTTGCCAGGGAGAAATCAGTTGATCCTACGGCGCAAAATGGAGGCGATATAGGTTATTTTCCGAAAGGGCAGTTGATTCCGGAGTTTGAGTTTGCCTGCAGTACCTTGAAAGTGGGCGAGGTGAGCGATGTTGTTATGACAAAATTAGGGTATCACCTGATAAAGCTTACCGACAGAAAAGAGCCGCAGCTCCTGCCTTTAGAAAAAGTCAGGGACAGAATAAAACAGGTTATTAAAGCAATGGAGAGACAGAGGCTCTTTAACGAGCTTCTCGCGAAGGTGAGAGAAAAAAACAAAGTCAAGGTAAACGAAAATTTGTTGTCTAAGTTTGGCGAAGAATCTGCCGAAGAAAAATTGGAGGAAAGCAAATGATTAAGATATTTAAAAACACAGTACTAACGCTGGTAGTTGCCGCTTTTTTGAGCGCGGTATCCGGCTATGCGGCCGTAGTTGACAAGGTTCTCGCTTCCGTTAACGGCGAAGTCGTTACCCAGAGAGAATTTGACAGGGTTTATGAACCAGTAAAAACCAGTTACGAGAAGCATTTTAAAGGCGCGGAGCTTGAAACAAAACTGGAAGAGGCCAGGAAGGGTCTTCTGGAACAGCTTGTAATATCCAAAATTATAATAAGCAAGGCAAGACAATCAAACCTTAAGGTAGATAAGGCGAAGCTTAAGGAAAGAATCGATAAAATAAAATCTTTTTATGGAACGGAAGAGGCCTTTAACAAGACGCTGGAAGAAAAGGGCACCAATTACACTGAGTTTGAAACAGTGATAAGCGATGAAATGCTCGGGCAGCAGCTTGTTGAAAAAGAAGTGGCTTCTAAAATATCCGTTACACCGGCCGAGATAAAAGACGTATACGATAAAAATAAGGACAAGTTTATTGAGCCCAAACAATATAAGATCAGGGGTATTTTTGTAAGAAAAACAGGCGATAAGAGGACTGATGCCGGGTTAATGAACAAAACCAAAGATATCCAGAAGCAGGCAAAGAAAGGGGCCGATTTTACAAAACTTGTTAAAGAGTTCTCCGAGGGTCCTTTTGCAAACAAAGATGGGGATATGGGTTATTACATGAAGGGACAGCTTTTGCCCGAGATTGATGCAGCGGTTTTCGTGCTTAAAAACGGCGAGATCTCGGAAGTTGTTGAAACCAATGTGGGATACCATATATTTAAGGTTGAGGACATAAAAGATGAGAGACCTCTTGACCTGAATGAAGTGAGCGATTTTATAAAGGACCAGATTTTTAAACAAAAGTTTCAGGCAGAATTTATCAATTGGATAAATAAGCAAAGAGAGAATGCGAATATTTCCTATAAATAAACCTTTAATTTTGATAACGATGGGTGATCCTTCCGGAATCGGCCCTGAAGTTATAATGAAATCAATGGCAAGTCCCGGGATAGAGGGGCTTGCCATTTTTGTTCTTCTGGCAGATAAAGAATCTATCGAGAGATATTCAGCCGTGTTTAAGGGAAAAATAGTTTATTATAATGCTGAAAAGGGTATTGAAAATATTGATCTTAATGAGAAAGCCCTTAACGTTATTGATCCAACTGTAACAAAAACAACTTTTGTGCCTGGAAAATCAACGCCGGAAGGGGCCAGAAAATCTTTAGACTGCATAGACTTTGCTATTTCTCTGGCAAAGAAGGCCGAAGGATCCGATAAAGTTGCCATTGTCACCGGGCCCGTCAGCAAAGAAGCTGTTTCAAAAGTTTCGCCGGGATTTATCGGCCACACGGAATATCTGCAGGAAGCGTTTGGCGCAAAGCTGGTGAGCATGGTTCTCACGGGCGAGAAACTGAATGTCATACCCGTAACACGACATATTCCGTTAAGAGATGTGCCTAATAAACTGACTGAGGATTTAATATATCGAACTATCGAACAAATAATAGAATATCGTAAAGAGATTTCGGGCAAGCCTGACGCTAAAATAGGCGTTGCCGCGCTTAACCCGCACTCGGGGGAGAACGGCAGAATAGGGCGGGAAGAGGGCGAAATAATAAAGCCCGCTATTGAAAGGGCGAAAGCGTTATACAAAAATGTTGAGGGTCCTATTTCCGCGGATGTTATTTTTTACCAGGCGCTTAAAGGAAAATTTGATATCGTAATTTCAATGTATCACGATCAGTGCCTGGCTCCTTTCAAAATGATAGATTTCGACACCGGCGTCAATATGACGGTAGGACTTGGATGCGTAAGAACTTCTCCTGATCATGGCACAGCATTTGATATTGCAGGAAAAGGGATTGCCAGCCCTGAGTCAATGATTCGCGCAATAAAACTCGCCGTACGTGCGATTAAGTAGGATTAAGGATTAAGATTCGTACTATCGTATAGCGAACTATCGTATATCGATCGCGATAGCACGATATACGACAGTACGATCTACGAAAAGAGGAGGGATTGATGAAGTTTTT
>JBFZAV010000198.1:0-6112 GCA_041308745.1 Candidatus Omnitrophota bacterium
GGAAAAGGGCATTGATCTTGAAAAAATTGACAAAGAAACCGTGATCTTCGAAGGAAACGCCGCAAGTGCCGTTAAAGCGTTCCCCAAAAATATAAATGTATCCGCGCTTTTATCTATTGCGGGAGTGGGGGCGGAGAAAACAATGGTGAGAATTGTTGTTTCTCCGGAATACACCAAAAATGTGCACGAAATCGAAGTTGAAGGCCCTTCGGGCAGGATATTTACGCGAAGCGAGAATGTTCCCTCGCCCGAAAACCCTAAAACAAGCTACCTTGCCGCGCTAGCCGCAATAGCCGCGCTTAAACAGTATTTTGATTCGGTAATTATCGGCACGTAAGAAAGGAAGTAAAGAAGTAAAGAGTGGCAGAGGGCGAGAAGTGGGAAGCAGGAAGTGAGAAGTAGAAAGTAGAATTAAGAATTAAGGATTATGAGAAGTCCCGGACTTTGAAATATAAGTTCGGGACTTTTTTTGTTTAGTGGATAGGTTGTAATGCGGGTGGCATGGTAAAGCATGAGTGGGAGGATCCACACCGGGCGGAGGGGCCCACGAATGCTTTGCCATGACAGGCCCCGCCAACTAGTAAATCCGTAAGCTTAAGTCTGAAAGCTGATAGCTGTTCAAACGCTTGACAAACAGCCCTTCCTTTAGTATTATACTTTATCCCAATTAAACATTTATAGTTATGGGGCCAGTCCATAATTATTTTTGGGGAACAAATTTCGTTATAACTATAACATTTATAGGAGGATATAATGGGCATGTGGGTTGGAATAGGCAGAAAAGCAAGACGTAGTTACGGTTTTGACGAAGTTGCTTTGGTTCCGGGCAGGTTTACTGTAAATCCAAAAGATGTTAATACTTCCTGTGAAATTGGCGGTATAAAGTTTAATGTTCCCATAATGGCTTCCTCTATGGATGGTGTTGTAGACGTTAATTTTGCGATAGCCATGGGCAAACTCGGCGGTATTGCCGTGCTTCATCTTGAAGGCGTGGCGACAAGATACGACAAACCCGAAGAAGCTCTGGAAAGAATTGTTAACTGCGACATAAACGAATCAACAAGGGTTATACAGGATGTTTATTCCAAGCCAATAAAAAGAGAGCTTATCACCAAAAGAATCAAGGAAATAAAATCCGCCAACGTTCCGGTAATAGTAAGCTGTAATCCACAGGTTGCCGGCGAATTCGGACCGATCGCGAGAGATGCCGGTTGTGATATTTTTATTGTCCAGTCCACTGTAATAAGCGTTAGACATGAATCCACCGAATATAAGCCGCTTGATCTCCACAAATTTGTTAAAGAGATGAAAGTACCGGTGCTTTTCGGCAACTGCGTAGATTATAATGTGGCGCTTGATATAATGGATACGGGATGCCGGGGAATTTTTGTAGGCATAGGGCCGGGTACGGCCTGCACTTCAAGAGGCGTTCTCGGTATAGGCGTTCCGCAGGTTACGGCGACATGCGACTGCGCAGCCGCGAGAGATTTCTACTATAAAAAAACAGGCAAATATATTCCGGTATTTACAGACGGCGGAATGGCCACGGGCGGAGATATATGCAAAGCTTTTGCTGCCGGCGCCGACGCGGTTATGCTGGGCAACGCTTTTGCAAGGGCCAAAGAAGCTCCGGGAAGAGGATACCACTGGGGAATGGCCATGCCTCATCCGTCGCTTCCTCGCGGCACAAGAATACAGGTAGGTGTATCAGGTTCTCTTGAAGAAATTTTATTCGGCCCGGCCCAGACAGATGACGGCACGCAAAATCTTATGGGAGCTCTTGCGACAAGCATGGGCAACCTCGGAGCCAGAAACATACGAGAAATGCAGCTTGTTAACATGATCATTGCACCCAGCATTCAGACAGAAGGTAAAGTATACCAGAGCGCCCAGAGAGTGGGAATGCATAGATAATTCGTATTTCGTATATCGTAGGTCGTATATCGAGCACGATATACGATAGAACGACAGACGACATACGATACTTAAGCTTTACATTTAATATTATGCCCAATAGCGCAACTTCAGATTTTGTACATTTACACGTCCATACGCAATATAGTCTTCTCGACGGAGCTTGTAAACTGGATCCTCTCATAGACCTCGCCGCCAAATATGGGATGCCGGCTGTTGCTATTACCGATCACGGCAATATGTTCGGAGCGATTGAGTTTTATGAAAAATGCCAGAAAGCCCGCATAAAGCCTATTGTAGGAGCGGAAGTCTATATTGCCCCGGAAAGCCGTTTTGATAAATCAAGCCACGGCTTAAAAGGCGCTTCATTTCATCTTGTGCTTCTTGCCAAAAATATGATCGGTTATAAAAACCTTATGGAAATTGTTTCCACGGGATACCTAGAAGGTTTTTATTACAAGCCGAGAGTAGATAAAGAGGTGCTTTCACGCTGTTCTAAGGGGCTAATCGCGTTATCCGCATGTTTAAAAGGCGAAGTGGCACATTTTCTTTTATCCGACCAGTGGAGCGAGGCCAAAAAAATTGCCCTCCAGTATGCCGAGATTTTCGGGAAAGATAATTTTTATCTTGAGTTACAGGACAATCAGATAGATGAGCAGTATAAACTCAACGATTTGCTGATAAAACTTTCCGAAGAAACGGGTATAGAGCTTGTCGCGACAAGCGATGTTCATTATCTTGAAAAAAGCGATTCAAAAGCGCATGACGCTCTTATCTGCATACAGACCCAGACAACAATTGACCAGAGCGACAGGATGCGTTTTCAGACGGATCACATGTATTTCAAGTCTCCCGATGAAATGAAGGAGGCTTTTAAAAATGTCCCTAAAGCGATCGCGAATACAATAAAAATAGCCGAGAAATGCAGTCTCGAACTTGATTTTACGAAACTCCACCTTCCTCATTTTGAGGCGCCGGGCGGAGAAAATAACGAGGAATTTTTTGAGCGCCTCATAAAAGAAGGCATAGAAAAGCGTTATAACCCAATAACCGACGAGGTTAAAGAAAGAGTAAAACATGAATTCAAAATAATTAAAGAAAGCGGTTATGTGAGCTATTTTTTAATTGTTTGGGATTTCATAAACTACGCTAAATCAAAAGGTATTCCGGTAGGGCCCGGAAGGGGCTCCGCCGCCGGAAGCATTATAAGTTACGCTCTCGGAATAACGGACATCGATCCCTTAAAGTACGATCTTATCTTCGAAAGGTTTTTGAATCCGCAGAGAATTTCAATGCCTGATATCGATATTGATTTCTGCTTCGAAAGAAGGGGAGAGGTTATCGATTATGTAATAAATAAATACGGCAAAGAAAATGTGGCGCAGATTATTACGTTTGGAAGCATGATGGCTAAAGGCGTTATCCGTGATGTGGGAAGAGTAATGGGTATGCCTTACATCGATGTCGATAAAATCGCGAAACTGGTGCCTAACGATATCGGCATAACTATCGACCAGGCGCTTGAAATAGAGCCGGAGCTTAGAAATGTTTATGAAGATGACGCCAAGGTTCACCAGCTTATTGATTACTCAAGGCGTCTCGAAGGCCTGAACCGCCACGCGTCCACCCATGCCGCGGGAGTTGTAATATCGGATAAGCCTCTTCAGCAGCGCATACCGCTTTTTAAAACGGCGGACGACCAGCTTACTACGGGATACACAATGAAGTCGCTTGAGAGAATCGGCATGCTCAAGATGGATTTTCTCGGGCTTAAAACTCTTACCGTTATTGATCAGACAATAAAAATTGTAAAACGCACACAAGGCGTTGAAGTGGATATAAACAATATTTCGCTTCAGGACGACAAAACCTATGAGCTTTTATCAAAAGGCGAAAGTATCGGCGTGTTCCAGCTTGAATCGAGCGGCATGAGGGATCTCCTCCGAAAAACAAGGGCGGAGAGATTTGAGGACCTCATCGCGGTGCTTGCTTTATACAGGCCCGGTCCCATGGGAAGCGGCATGCTTGACGAATACATAAAAAGAAAACACGGGCAGATTCAGGTTAAGTATGACCATCCAATACTTGAGCCGACGCTTAGAGAGACTTACGGTATCATCGTTTACCAGGAACAGGTAATGAAGATCGTATCCAGCCTTGCCGGCTTCAGTATGGCCGAAGCGGATGAAGTGCGCAAGATCATGGGTAAAAAGATTCCCGAAGCCATGGCTAAGCTGAAGGAAAAATTTTTAAACGGCACTGACAAAAACAAAATTGACAGAGATACCGCGGAAAAAATCTACGATCTTATTACTTATTTTGCAGGTTACGGTTTTAACAAGTCGCATTCCACGGCATACGCGTTAATAAGTTATAGAACGGCGTATCTTAAGGCGAATTATCCGGTAGAATTTATGACCGCGCTTCTCTCGAGTGAAAAAAACAATATGGATAAAATTGCCGACTACATAAGCGAATCGGTGAGAATGGACATTGAGATTCTGCCTCCGGACATCAATTCGAGTTTTAAAGATTTTACGGTTGTCGATAAAAATATAAGGTTTGGTCTTTCCGCCGTTAAAAATGTCGGCGAAATGGCGGCGGACTCAATAATATCGGTAAGAAAAGATCTGGGAGAGTACTTAAGTTTATATGATTTCGCGGAAAAAGTCGATTCAAGGCAGGTTAATAAAAAAGTTATTGAAAGTTTAATTAAATGCGGCGCTTTTGACTCGATTAAAATAAAAAGGTCTCAGGCCATGGCTGTCCTGGACAGGGTTATTGAGATGGCCGGGAAAGCGCAGAAAGACAAGAAGAACGGGCAGATGTCGTTTTTTGATGACAGCCAGTCGAATGAGGCATTTAAAGACAGCTTTGAGGAGCTTCCCGAAATACCGGAATGGCCGGAACATGAACTTTTGGCAAGCGAAAAGGAAATGCTGGGTTTTTACATCACAAATCATCCGCTTGCCAGATTTGAGAAACTTTTAAACGCGTATTCAACCTGTAAAATCTCGGAGCTGGCAAACCTTATGGACGGCCAGATAGTCCTTATGGGAGGGCTAATAAAAAAGGTGAGGATTACGGTAACCAGAAAAAAACAGGAAAAAATGGCTATAGTCGGGCTTGAAGATCTGGATAGTTTCGTTGAGGTGCTTGTTTTTCCGCAGGCGTACAGGAAGAATCCCGAAATTATTGCGGAAGACAGCATGGTATATGTGGAGGGTCGCATTAATTTGAGGGAAGAGGAGCCAAAGATCGTGGCGGATGATATTATTCCCCTCGAAAAAGTTAAGGAAATGTATACAAAAGCTGTGCTTATAAAGATTGAAACCACCGGGGTTGAAGACAAATTATTAAAAAGTATCAGGGGGGTTATAAGAAAACATAAAGGAAAAATACCCGTTTACATTGACCTGATTTTCCCAAAGGGGAGAAAAATGAGGATGTCTACGGATAATGAATATATGGTTTCCCCGAGTGATGAGCTGATTAGTGAACTGGAAATTATCGTGGGTACAGGGAACGTTAAGTTTATAACCAAGTAGTCGTTGACATTAATTATAAGTAGTGATAGCATAATGACTTATATTTTATCGTATATCGTCGATAGTACTATCGTACGATCGTACGATATACGATAGTACGATATACGATTGACGATTTAAAAGGAGGAAAGACAATGACTTTAACAAAAAAAGATATCGTGATAAAAATCTCGGAAGATACCGGGTTTAAGCAGATCGATGTCAAAGAGGTTGTTCAGCGCACTTTTGATATTATTGTGGATGAACTTTCTAAGGGCGGCAAGGTTGAACTTAGAAACTTCGGCATTTTTAAGACCAAGACACGAAAAGGCAGAGTTGGCCGCAACCCAAGAACCGGAGCGACCGTAGGTATTCCCGACAAAAAAGTTGTCACATTTAAAGCCGGCATGAAAATGAAAGTGGACGGCGGAGAAAATGCCTAAGTCCAGCGCTTTAAGAGGAATGCCGGATATAATGCCGGAAGATGCCGCGGTTATCCGTGCCCTGGAAGAGAAGGCCTCAAAGGTTTTTAGTCTTTTCGGATACAGGGAGATCCGCACACCGTTACTTGAAACTACAAGTGTTTTCACAAGGAGTATCGGAGAAGATACCGATATTGTCGAGAAAGAGATGTATTCTTTTAAAGACAGAGGCGGTAAAGACATCTCTCT
>JBFZAV010000199.1:0-4544 GCA_041308745.1 Candidatus Omnitrophota bacterium
AAACCTTTTAGTGGGTATGTGGTTGACCAAAGTATGTAGATAAAAAGCGCTAAGAAAAAAATTTGCGAGGCTTTTCGTGCGATAAGGAGTTTTTTCATATCAAACTTTTATTTTTTGTACATTTGCCTTCGTAATATCGGCATTCCCAATATTTCTCTCTGCAGCGTCTTTTATGTAAGATATTGACATGGGGTCTTTGTCGACCAGATTCGCCGCGAACGAATCGGCCAGTGTAGGATCGGTAGCAACAATAACTTTATCAAGCTTGATAACATCTTCCAAATTACCGCCGCTTGGCCCATGCTTCGACAGATACCGGGTTGCATCGATAACGGTTAAATCCGGGTTTATAAAAGTGGTTAGATCAACCAGTTTTCTCGCTATATTTAAGTGAATTAAGCCTCTTGTTCCGCTGCATACACCCATAAGATTTTTCATGGAAAGCGTTAATCCTGTGAGCCCATGGTGCTTAAGGACCGGGACATTGATAAATGTGTCGCATTTAACGGCATCCCGTAGTATCGGCCAGCCTTCCATGGGGCTTGCGTACGGGAAATGGGCTTTTACAACATTCCAATGGTCGGCAAAATAAACGTTAGCGCCTTTTTCTCTTGCTCTAGCGGCTATTCCGCTATTTTCGTAACAAAGCCTGTCGTCATTACAAGGTATTTCAAATATGTTCACTTTTTTTGCCCCGGCTCTATAGGCAAGATCAATTAAAGCCGCAACCACCTCCGGGTTAGTATTTGCGGCCTGAAGAGGATTTCTATCCCAGGCCATGTTTGGCTTTATTACTACAGTGCTTCCTTTTTTTACAAACTTTTCCATCCCGCCCATGGCTTCAACGGCCTTAACTGTATTCTGATATGGATCTTGTCCTTCCGCCATAACAAGATCGTAGTTTCCTTTAATATTTTTTTTAAGTCTTCCGTTTGATGTTTCCTGTTTAGCGAAGGCAAATTTTAAGAAGGCGTTATTCGAGATAAAATATACAAGACTTCCCAGAATAATCTTTAAGAAGCTTTTTCGTGATATTTGTTTTTTTAGGAAGGATTCCAGGCTGTAAAAAAACCTATCCATGTATTCTCCTCTTTAGGATTAGTCTTCGTCAGAGAGTCTTGCCACGCCGTCTTTTATCGCGGCCTCTTTGACGGCCTCTGATTCCCATTCTTTTATTCGGGGATCAAATGGCGTGGGGATAAGATAATCAGGGCCGAATTCAAAATCCCTGTTGTAAACCTTCTTTACGACCTGTGGCACGCTTATCTCCCTGGCAAGATCGGCCAAGGCCTGGCTGGCGGCAACTTTCATATTCATGGTTATTGTGGTTGCTCTTGCGTCGAGAGCCCCTCTAAAAATAAAAGGAAAGCCTAAAACATTGTTGATTTGGTTTGGATAATCGCTTCTCCCTGTAGCTAGAACATATTTTCTACCCTTCATACATTCGATAACTTTTTCGGGCAGTATTTCCGGAACCGGGTTAGCCATGGCGAATATTGCCGGGAAATCTCCCATGGATTTTACCATTTCCTGCGTAACGCAGTCGGCAACGGAAACTCCGATAAAACAATCGGCATTTTTCATGGCATCCGCGAGTGACTTCTTGGAAGTATCAACCGCGTGCGGTTTTTTGTATTTATTTAGATCCGTTCTTTTTGTTGTAAGAATCCCTTTTCTGTCGCAGATACAAATGTTTTTTACGCCATCGGCTTGAATCATGTCGGCTATTCTTAGTCCCGCCGCCCCGGCGCCGTTAATGACAACTTTTAAATCCTTTGGTTTTTTGCCGGAGATAACGCAGTAATTTTTAAGCGCCGCGAGAGTTATAATGGCGGTTCCCCATTGGTCATCGTGAAAAACTGGAATATCAAGCATCTTATCCAGCCGGTCTTCAACTTCAAAACATTCGGGAGCGGCTATATCTTCGAGGTTTATCCCGCCGTACATGGGAGCAATATTTACTACAGCAGTGATAAGTTTTTCAATATCCGTTCTGCCGTTCTCGTCTAAAACGCCTTCCAGAGGAACCGGCCAGGCGTCAACATCCGCAAAAGATTTAAAAAGCACAGCCTTGCCTTCCATTACAGGGATCGAGGCTTTTGCGCCGATGTTGCCCAAACCCAAAACAGCCGTACCGTCTGTGACTACTGCCACCAGGTTGCCTTTGGCTGTCAGGGAATATGTTTTTTCCGGATCGCTCTCGATAGCTTTGCAGATTTTTGCAACACCGGGAGTATAAGCGATACTTAAATCGCGCTGAGACTCGAGCTTCTTTTTAAGTTCAAGCCCGATTTTGCCGCCTAAATGGTATTCAAAAATATCATCGTCAGTAATACTTATTGGGTTATTCATAATAGATTAATATTATAGCGATATCGTGATGGAATGCAATAAATAAAGTCGCCCTGAACCATTCGCTTCGCTCAGATTCAGAGCACGCAAGGCCACAAGTATTGGCGGGACCTGTCACGGTAAAACGTTCGTGGGCCCCTCCGCCCGGTGTGGATCCTCCCACTCACGCTTTACCGTGCCACCCGCCAATATGCAAACTCGTAACTCTTAATATTGATGCAATCTTCTTGATTATCTTGACCCCTGACCCTTGTCTCTGGGCCATTCTTAATCCTATAAAATTCGAGGCCCGCCGAGTATTCCTACCCAACGGGCCCCATAGGATGGTGAGAGTTAAAATCTTAAATTATATAATTGCGCTTATAAAAACAAATAACAAATATGCACCAAAAATTAATGTTATCACTACTCCCATTACTTTTCCTCCTCTCTAAACAAAAAACCCGCTAAAGGGGCCAAAATTGCCACGATAGCGGGTTTTAACGCGATTACGTTTACGCATAACGGCAACTGGCGACCATGGCAATACGCTTTAGGCCCTATAGCTTTGCGCCCCATTCTTTCGAATGGTTTGCTATTAATGTTACTAAAAAAGTATCTTTGAAAGAACACTGACTTTACATTTCTTTACTAATTATAGTGTACCTCATTTGTATCAAATTGTCAAGAATTTATGCAAATTTTTTTGTTAATTTTTGGTTAAGTTATATTTACATTTCAACGGCAAAGTGCCCTTTGAAATATGTTCTCTAATTAAAATGCATTTGAATTCGGCGCCGCTTAGCGTTTTCTGTTCGCCCAGTCTGTCGGCATAGTTTAAGCACAAAAAAGTGCCGTCCTCTTTTTTAAAAAGGCTTGCGCAGGGGTCGTCTGCCGATCCGCAGCACTCTCCGCACCTTGAACAGAGGGCCTCAAATTCCTTTGCCCTCATTTCCAAATATTGAAAATATTTTTCGTTCTCTTTCATACGAATATAGCTATTTTTTACGCGAAAGAAGTCTTGTGGCCAGGTACCCCACAAGTACAACAATGTAAAAGATCAAGATTATGTACAGGATTATAATTATTATCGAAAGTATTACGGAGCTGATCCCAATAATTAGAGGCCAGGTAAGAAAAATCGCTCCCGCAATTATGAGCGAAGCAGCTAAAATAAATAGGCCTACTAAAAAATTTTTCAGTGTTTCCATGATACATCACCTTACCTTTAACTTTTGGAGCCCGATATGATTTCCTCGATCTGATCTTTGGACATATCCTTCTTTCTTAAAAACGCAACTCCTATGTCGTACGAAAGGCCGGGCTCACCCTCCGAAATTCTGACAACTCTTCCGAATATCCCATCGTTGTAAACAATAAGATCCTGTTCAATTTCCGAACAAACATTTCTCATTCTTTGATCTAACTCAATCCATATCACGCTTGATAAAGCCGGCGGAAGATTTGGTGTTCTAAAAAGCAGGCCGCAGGCGCTCATATTTCTGGTGGCAGCCTGAGTTTTTTGCGACAGCTTATCGCCTCTTAATTCCCTGAATTTAACATCGTGAGTATAGTCAATTCTTAAAAATTCCCGGCGATCTTCGTAATTATCAGTCATTTTACTCTTCTCCCTCTTTTGAATAATAGTCATTAACAAATTTAACGATTTTTTTCGGATTGTCAATGATTGTAAATATATTTAAGTCTTCCTTATCAATTGTTTTTAATTTTAAACAGTTCTTTTTGATCCAATCCATCAAGCCTGCCCAGTACCCCGATCCAACCAGCACAACGGGAAATGGCTGTACCCTTCTTGTCTGTATTAGAGCCAGCGCTTCAAAAAGCTCATCCAGTGTTCCGAATCCTCCGGGAAAAACAACAAAGGCCCTGCTGTACTTTGCGAACATAAGCTTTCGCACAAAGAAATACTTAAATTCCAGAGGCAGAGTTATGTATTTATTATGTTTCTGCTCGAGAGGGATGATAATATTAAGTCCGATGGATTCCCCCTTGCCCTCTTTGGCGCCTTTATTTGCATATTTCATTATGCCGTTACCGGCGCCCGTCATTACAGCATAACCGCTTTTCGCAAAAAGATTGGCCGTTTGTTCGGCTAATTTATAATATTTTTTGTTTAAGCTCATCCGTGAAGAACCGAATATGCTTATGGCTTTATCAATGGTTTTGAGCTCCTCAAAGCCGTCTACAATTTC
>JBFZAV010000200.1:0-3146 GCA_041308745.1 Candidatus Omnitrophota bacterium
TAAACATACCCGTTATGGCGTATGGAATCAAGTAACCCCACTCCATTTTTTTCTGGAGCGGAAGAAATTCCTTCTGTATAACATCTAAAATCGGCCTTAAATCAAATTTAGGATTTTTCAGAAACCCCAGAAGAAGCTCTAAAGGGCAGTTGCCTGCGGCTCTTCCGAGCCCATAGATAGTTGCGTCAAGATAATTTGCTCCGTCAATAATCGCCTGGATAGTATTTGCGTACCCAAGCTGCTGATTATTATGCGCATGCATTCCGATTTCTTTTGTTTTAAGGTATTTTTTGCATTTTTCCATTAGATATGTAACGTTTTCCGAGTAGAGCGCCCCGAAACTGTCAACAACATATACAGCCTGTGCCTTGCTTTCTCTCCCAAGCTGATCAAGCGCTTCGTTCAGCTCACTATCAAGGGCTTTTGAGATAGCCATAATATTAACCGTTGTTTCGTATCCCTTATCTGCGGCATCATTAACTAAATCAATCGCCTTATCAACTTCTTTTACGTAAGTCGCCACCCGGATCATGTCAACAACGCTGTCCTTACAGGGAAGTATCTCGTCTTTTTCAACCCTTCCCACATCCACCATGACGGAAAGTTTTGTCTTTGTTTCGATGCCCTTAATGGCCTTTTTAATAACCTCTTCTTCGCAGAACTTCCATTTCCCGAACTTGTCGGGTGACATAATGTTTTTTGAGCATTTATATCCTATCTCGCAGTAGTCCACGCCCGAAAATGCAACCGCTTTGTATACCTCTCTTACAAATTCGTCCTCAAAATAATGATCGTTAACCAGACCGCCGTCCCTTATGGTGCAGTCCAGCACTTTGATTTGTTCTCTGTACATCCTTTTTCCACCCCGCTCTTCTTGTTTTGTTCAATATATTATAAAAAAACATCTCCCAGAGCAAGAACAATCGTATTTAATTTTGTTTCAAAACTATCTTGACCCTGTTTATCCTCTGTTATATAATGTTGCCTCGAGTTTTTGGGCGAGTAACTCAGCTGGTTTAGAGTGCTTCCCTTACAAGGAAGAGGTCACAGGTTCGAATCCTGTCTCGCCCACCATGAACCACTCACAAAAATTTCTTACGAAATTTTTGTTCGGATTTCTGGCGCAGCCGTATAAAAACCCTAACAAAACGTTAGGGTTTTTTGTCACCGTTCGCTGTTCACTATTTCGGCAACGCCGTTAACGCGAAAACCATAACAAAGAGCGCCACCGTCTCGATAACGCCAAGCACCATTATATAGTTGCCAAACCCCTTGCCTGTTTCCCCCATTGCGTCAGCCGCGCTTGCCCCGGCCTTGCCCTGCATCCATGCTGAAACCCCGATTGCAAGCCCGGCGCCGAGCCCCAGCGCCATCTGATACGGATATGTCGCCGGATCAAGATTCGCGCTTTGAATGGCGTTTCTAAGTATCATTCCGTATATTGTCTGAGACAAAGGCGCTCCGACAAACGCAATCAGAATAAAAGGAGCCAGCTTGTTCTGCATAAACGCTCTTTTCCACGCTCCGATAGCGGCCATGCCGGCAACCCCGGCCCCAAGCCCTGACCCTATTGCCGCAAAAGCCAATGAAAGCCCCATATCACCAAAACCCTGTGTCATATTTTCCTCCTTAATTGATAGTGCTAATGTCAAAATTCAAAAATCAAATTACAAAATAAATCCAAAATCAAAAGTAACTTCCACTTTTGACATTTGAATTTTGTTATTTGTCATTCATCCCTAAACGGTTCATATTTTTTCCCTGACCATTGCATGCCGAGGTGGCCTGAAAATTCCAGCATATTAAGCCTTATCCCGTGCACAACGACCGCCATCATTCCAAGCACAATGTTAAGGGCATGCCCTAAAAACAAAATAAACGCGGCTAGAAAGCCCGCCAACACGCTGTCCCCAGCTCCTTTCAGCGCCAAACTGTTAAACGTGCTTGCCAGAACTACCGATGCGTAACCAACGGCAAACAGTCTCAAATACGACACAACATCCGAAAAAGAGCTGATAAAGCTTAGCGGCAGTTCTACCAGAGTTGCTGCTATGCCTTTTACCCAGTCTTTTCCCGCGCTTGTAAAAACGAGCACTAGAAGCACTCCGCTTACAAAAAGCCACGCAGCAAACGCGGGGAAGGGATTCCCTAGAACAAATTTGCCCGCCGCAAAAAACATTCCCCATACAATAAGCGCCCACCCAATCTGGGCCAGCACTTTTAAAGAATTAATAATCCGCGCCGCTTTCATTATGTGAGCAATCGTCAAATGAACAGCCCCTATTATGAAGCAAACATAAATAATGAAATTCTGGTTTCCTTCCGCAAAGCTGTTTACCTTCTGGATTATAAGACTGTTTAATATGGGCACGCTGGCTATTTGTTCGAAACCAAACCACGTTCCTGTTACGGCCCCCCAAACAACTGTCGCGCTCGCCAAAAGATACATGAGAAAAAACGGTTCGCGCGGCGCTTTTTTAAACTTTTGCCTCGCCAAAAATGTTACAGCGAGAAAAACTATTCCATATCCCGCATCACCTATAAGCATAGCGAAGAATATGCTGAAGAATATCAAAAATACAAAACTTATGTCAAATTCATCATATCCCGGAATCGTATTCATAAACTGAAAAACCGGTTTAATGATGTCTATCCATTTGGGGTTGGTTATGAGCGTCGGGGTTTCTTCCGGGGCGTCGGGCTCTTCAATCAAATACCCGCACCCTTTTTCATCAGACATTTTTATTATTTCGGGAAGCTTGTTTTCGGGACAAAACCCCTGAAGAATAGAAAACCTGCCCTCTTCCTGCATGCCGAATTTTGTGTTTAAGAATTGTCTCTCCTTACTCATCGCTTCCATGCATCCTAAAAGAGAAGTCAAACCTCTTGCCTTGTTTTTTAGAATGTAGTCTACGCGAAAAATCCTCTCTTCAATGCAGTAAATATCTTTTTTTAGCTCAAAAGGCTCTTTCGGCGGAGGAATCATTTCTTCAAACCCTAGACTTTTTTCTTTATCGAGCGTGAGAAACGCGATATATTCGTATCCCTCTTTTTTGTTCACAAGAAAAACTGTTTCTTTTTTCTTAAGTTTTCTGTATTCTCCGCTTTTTGCGCGATAAAGCTTAACGAAAAGCCCTTTCTTTTTA